>CAMKZP010000004.1 GCA_946477805.1 uncultured Enterobacter sp. | reverse complement strand
CTGTCTCGTGGGCTCGGAGATGTGTATAAGAGACAGCTGCTACGCTGCATGGAGCCCATGCTGGCCCAGAACGTTCGTCAGAATTTTGAATTGTTGTATGCCCGTCGGGACATGCTCCCGCTGGTCAGCAACCATCGCACCCGAGTATTCGAGGCGATAATGGCCGGGGAACCGGAGCAGGCGCGTGAAGCGTCGCACCGCCATCTGGCTTTCATTGAGGAAATCTTGCTGGACCGCAGCCGTGAACAATCGCGTCGCGAACGTTCACTACGCCGCATACAGCAACGAAAGGATTAAGCGCCAGGTACTTTTAGAGCGCGGCAACTAAACGCAGAACCTGTCTTATTGTGTTCTTGCCCAAGAGCATAATGGGACAGGTTCCAGACAAATCAACGTATTAGATAGATAAGGAATACCCCCATGTCAGAACGTCTCCAAAATGACGTGGATCCGATCGAAACTCGCGACTGGCTACAGGCGATCGAATCGGTCATCCGTGAAGAAGGTGTTGAGCGCGCTCAGTATCTGATTGATCAGCTCCTTTCAGAAGCGCGCAAAGGCGGCGTGAAGGTTGCTGCAGGTGCAGGGGCTAACAACTACGTAAACACGATTGCCGTCGAAGACGAACCGGAATACCCGGGCAATCTGGATCTGGAACGTCGTATCCGTTCTGCTATCCGCTGGAACGCCATCATGACCGTTCTGCGCGCATCCAAAAAAGACCTGGAGCTGGGTGGCCATATGGCATCCTTCCAGTCCTCTGCAACCGTTTACGAAGTGTGCTTCAACCACTTCTTCCGTGCAGCTAACGAGAAAGACGGCGGCGATCTGGTGTACTTCCAGGGCCACATCTCTCCGGGCATCTACGCACGTGCGTTCCTGGAAGGTCGTCTGACTGAAGAGCAGATGAACAACTTCCGTCAGGAAGTTCACGGTAAAGGCCTGTCTTCTTATCCGCACCCTAAACTGATGCCTGAATTCTGGCAGTTCCCGACCGTTTCTATGGGTCTGGGTCCAATCGGTGCGATTTATCAGGCTAAATTCCTGAAATACCTGGAACACCGTGGTCTGAAAGACACCTCCGAGCAGACCGTCTACGCCTTCCTGGGCGACGGTGAAATGGATGAGCCAGAATCTAAAGGTGCGATCACCATCGCAACCCGCGAGAAGCTGGACAACCTGTGCTTCATCATCAACTGTAACCTGCAGCGTCTGGATGGTCCGGTAACCGGCAACGGCAAGATCATCAACGAACTGGAAGGCATCTTCGCAGGTGCTGGCTGGAACGTCATCAAAGTGATGTGGGGCGGTCGTTGGGATGAGCTGCTGCGTAAAGACACCAGCGGTAAGCTGATCCAGCTGATGAACGAAACCGTTGACGGCGACTACCAGACCTTCAAATCCAAAGACGGTGCCTACGTTCGCGAGCACTTCTTCGGCAAATATCCAGAAACCGCAGCGCTGGTTGCAGACTGGACTGATGAGCAGATCTGGGCCCTGAACCGCGGTGGTCACGATCCGAAGAAAGTTTACGCTGCACTGAAAAAAGCGCAGGAAACCAAAGGTAAAGCGACCGTAATCCTGGCCCACACCATCAAAGGTTACGGCATGGGTGATACCGCAGAAGGTAAAAACATCGCTCACCAGGTTAAGAAAATGAACATGGACGGCGTACGCTACATCCGCGACCGTTTCAACGTTCCAGTGACCGATGAGCAGGTTGAAAACCTCTCTTACATCACCTTCCCGGAAGGTTCAGAAGAGCACAAGTACCTGCACGAACGTCGTCAGGCGCTGAAAGGCTACCTGCCTGCTCGCCAGCCTAACTTCACCGAGAAGCTGGAACTGCCTGCGCTGGAAGACTTCTCTCAGCTGCTGGAAGAGCAGAACAAAGAGATCTCTACCACCATCGCTTTCGTTCGTGCCCTGAACGTGATGCTGAAGAACAAGTCGATCAAAGACAGGCTGGTTCCAATCATCGCCGATGAAGCGCGTACTTTCGGTATGGAAGGTCTGTTCCGTCAGATCGGTATCTACAGCCCGAACGGCCAGCAGTACACCCCGCAGGACCGTGAGCAGGTTGCGTACTACAAAGAAGACGAGAAAGGTCAGATCCTGCAGGAAGGTATCAACGAGCTGGGCGCAGGCGCATCCTGGCTGGCTGCTGCGACGTCATACAGCACCAACAACCTGCCGATGATCCCGTTCTACATCTACTACTCCATGTTCGGTTTCCAGCGTATCGGTGACCTGTGCTGGCAGGCAGGCGACCAGCAGGCTCGCGGCTTCCTGGTAGGCGGTACATCCGGTCGTACGACCCTGAACGGTGAAGGTCTGCAGCACGAAGATGGCCACAGCCACATTCAGTCTCTGACTATCCCTAACTGTATCTCTTACGACCCGTCTTACGCGTACGAAGTGGCTGTCATCATGCACGACGGTCTGACCCGTATGTACGGTGAAGCGCAAGAGAACATTTACTACTACATCACCACGCTGAACGAAAACTACCACATGCCGGCAATGCCAGCAGGTGCCGAGGAAGGTATCCGTAAAGGTATCTACAAACTCGAAACCCTCGAAGGTAGCAAAGGTAAAGTTCAGCTGCTGGGCTCCGGTTCTATCCTGCGTCACGTCCGTGAAGCAGCGCAGATCCTGGCGAAAGACTACGGCGTCGGTTCTGACGTGTATTCAGTGACCTCCTTCACCGAACTGGCGCGCGATGGCCAGGATTGTGAGCGCTGGAACATGCTGCACCCGCTGGAAACTCCGCGCGTTCCGTACATCGCTCAGGTGATGAACGATGCACCGGCGGTGGCGTCTACTGACTATATGAAACTGTTCGCAGAGCAGGTTCGTACTTACGTTCCAGCTGATGATTATCGCGTACTGGGTACTGACGGCTTCGGTCGTTCTGACAGCCGCGAAAACCTGCGTCACCACTTCGAAGTTGATGCTTCTTACGTGGTTGTAGCAGCACTGGGCGAACTGGCTAAACGTGGCGAAATCGATAAGAAAGTGGTTGCGGAAGCCATCACCAAATTCAACATCGATGCAGATAAAGTTAACCCGCGTCTGGCGTAAGAGGTAAAAGAATAATGGCTATCGAAATCAATGTACCGGACATCGGGGCTGATGAAGTTGAAATCACCGAGATCCTGGTCAAAGTGGGCGACAAAGTTGAAGCTGAACAGTCGCTGATCACCGTAGAGGGCGACAAAGCCTCTATGGAAGTTCCGTCTCCTCAGGCTGGCATCGTTAAGGAGATCAAAGTCTCCGTTGGCGATAAAACCGAGACCGGAAAACTGATCATGATTTTCGATTCCGCCGACGGTGCAGCAGCAGCTGCACCTGCGCAGGAAGAGAAGAAAGCCGCTCCGGCCGCCGCTGCTCCAGCAGCTGCCGCGAGCGCGAAAGAAGTGAACGTGCCTGACATCGGCGGTGATGAAGTTGAAGTCACTGAGATCATGGTTAAAGTAGGCGACACCGTTGCTGAAGAGCAGTCCCTGATCACCGTCGAGGGCGATAAAGCCTCTATGGAAGTGCCGGCACCGTTCGCGGGTACCGTTAAAGAGATCAAAATCAACACCGGCGACAAAGTGTCTACCGGCTCCCTGATTATGGTCTTCGAAGTGGCTGGCGCTGAAGGCGCGGCGGCTCCGGCGAAAGCGGACGCTGCTCCGGCTCAGGCTGCTGCACCAGCGGCTGCGGGCGGCGCGAAAGACGTTAACGTACCGGACATCGGCGGTGACGAAGTTGAAGTGACCGAAGTGATGGTGAAAGTGGGCGACAAAGTTGCCGCCGAACAGTCACTGATCACCGTTGAAGGCGACAAGGCTTCTATGGAAGTTCCTGCGCCATTCGCGGGCACCGTTAAAGAGATTAAAATCAGCACCGGCGACAAAGTGTCTACCGGCTCCCTGATCATGGTCTTCGAAGTGGAAGGCGCTGCGCCTGCCGCCGCTCCGGCTGCCGCGGCTGCTCCGGCACCGGCTGCTGCACCGGCTCAGGCTGCGAAACCTGCTGCGGCACCTGCTGCTAAAGCGGAAGGCAAATCTGAGTTCGCTGAAAACGACGCTTACGTCCACGCCACCCCGCTGATTCGCCGCCTGGCGCGCGAGTTCGGTGTGAACCTGGCGAAAGTAAAAGGGACCGGCCGTAAAGGTCGTATCCTGCGCGAAGACGTTCAGACCTACGTGAAAGACGCGGTGAAACGCGCTGAAGCTGCACCTGCTGCAGCCGCAGGCGGCGGTATCCCGGGCATGCTGCCATGGCCGAAAGTGGACTTCAGCAAGTTCGGCGAAATCGAAGAAGTTGAGCTGGGCCGTATCCAGAAAATCTCTGGTGCGAACCTGAGCCGTAACTGGGTGATGATCCCGCACGTTACGCACTTCGACAAAACCGATATCACCGATCTGGAAGCGTTCCGCAAACAGCAGAATGCTGAAGCCGAGAAGCGCAAGCTGGACGTGAAATTCACCCCTGTGGTCTTCATCATGAAAGCGGTTGCGGCGGCTCTGGAACAGATGCCACGCTTCAACAGCTCCCTGTCCGAAGACGGCCAGAAGCTGACGCTGAAGAAATACATCAACATCGGTGTTGCGGTTGATACGCCAAATGGTCTGGTTGTTCCGGTCTTCAAAGACGTGAACAAGAAGAGCATTACCGAGCTGTCCCGTGAACTGACCACCATCTCTAAGAAAGCGCGTGATGGTAAGCTGACTGCCGGCGAAATGCAGGGCGGCTGCTTCACTATCTCCAGCATCGGCGGCCTGGGTACCACCCACTTCGCGCCGATTGTAAACGCGCCGGAAGTGGCGATCCTCGGTGTGTCCAAGTCCGCGATGGAGCCGGTGTGGAATGGCAAAGAGTTCGTGCCGCGTCTGATGATGCCAATCTCTCTCTCCTTCGACCACCGCGTCATCGACGGTGCTGATGGTGCGCGTTTCATCACCATCATCAACAACACCCTGAGCGACATTCGCCGCCTGGTGATGTAATCGAAAAGCCGGCCAGTCGGCCGGCTTTTTTCTGATAAGCTCATGGAGTTTGTGAGGTTATTGGCGAAAGCGATCATTCGTGAGCCGTTTGTTGTTTCAAAATTGTTAACAATTTTGTAAAATACGAGCGGATAGAACGACCCGGTGGACGACGGGTATAAATTAAGAGGTCATGATGAGCACAGAAATCAAAACTCAGGTCGTAGTACTTGGGGCAGGCCCGGCAGGTTACTCCGCAGCGTTCCGCGCAGCGGATTTAGGTCTGGAAACCGTCATCGTAGAACGTTACAGCACCCTCGGCGGTGTTTGTCTGAACGTCGGCTGTATCCCTTCTAAAGCGCTGCTGCACGTAGCGAAAGTTATCGAAGAAGCCAAAGCGCTGGCTGACCACGGTATCGTCTTCGGCGAGCCGAAAACCGATATCGACAAAATTCGTACCTGGAAAGAGAAAGTTATCACTCAGCTGACCGGCGGTCTGGCGGGTATGGCCAAAGGCCGTAAAGTGAAAGTGGTAAACGGTCTGGGTAAATTCACCGGCGCGAACACCCTGGAAGTGGAAGGCGAAAACGGCAAAACCGTGATCAACTTCGACAACGCGATTATCGCTGCAGGCTCTCGCCCAATTGAACTGCCGTTCATTCCACATGAAGATCCGCGCGTGTGGGATTCCACCGACGCGCTGGAGCTGAAAGAAGTGCCGAAGCGCCTGCTGGTTATGGGCGGCGGTATCATCGGCCTGGAAATGGGTACCGTGTACCACGCGCTGGGTTCAGAGATTGACGTGGTTGAGATGTTCGACCAGGTTATCCCGGCGGCAGACAAAGACATCGTTAAAGTCTTCACCAAACGCATCAGCAAGAAATTCAACCTGATGCTGGAAACCAAAGTGACTGCCGTTGAAGCGAAAGAAGACGGTATTTACGTTTCCATGGAAGGCAAAAAGGCCCCTGCAGAAGCACAGCGTTATGACGCCGTGCTGGTGGCTATCGGCCGCGTGCCGAACGGTAAAAACCTCAACGCTGGCGCAGCGGGCGTGGAAGTTGACGACCGTGGCTTCATCCGCGTTGACAAGCAGCTGCGCACCAACGTGCCGCACATCTTTGCCATCGGCGATATCGTCGGTCAGCCAATGCTGGCACACAAAGGTGTTCACGAAGGCCACGTTGCCGCGGAAGTTATCGCCGGCATGAAGCACTACTTCGATCCGAAAGTGATCCCATCCATCGCCTACACCGAGCCAGAAGTTGCCTGGGTTGGTCTGACGGAGAAAGAAGCGAAAGAGAAAGGCATCAGCTACGAAACCGCCACCTTCCCGTGGGCTGCTTCAGGCCGTGCTATCGCTTCCGACTGCGCAGACGGCGTGACCAAACTGATCTTCGACAAAGAGACTCACCGCGTTATCGGTGGTGCGATTGTCGGTACCAACGGCGGCGAGCTGCTGGGTGAAATCGGTCTGGCTATCGAAATGGGCTGTGACGCTGAAGACATCGCGCTGACCATCCACGCTCACCCGACTCTGCACGAGTCCGTGGGCCTGGCGGCAGAAGTGTTCGAAGGTAGCATCACCGACCTGCCAAACGCGAAAGCGAAGAAGAAATAAGTTTCTCTTTGCCTGATAAACGCCTCTTCGGAGGCGTTTTTTTTGCCTTAAAACTACCCGTTTTGGTAGTCATCTTATTGATATTTCCACTAAAAATTTTTGGCGACCTGCCGATACTTTTTGCACCATTGTGTGGCTACTGGCCGCACGGTTTAGGGTTCTGGACTCTTTTATTACACGAAAAAAGGAAAACACATGTCTTTAAAGAAAGTTGCGGTGATTGGCTTAGTGGCGGCAGCGCTGACGCTCACCGGATGCGGTGCCGTAACCACGGCGGTGAAAAAGCGTAATCTGGAAGTGAAAACCCAGATGAGCGAAACCGTCTGGCTTGAGCCATCCAGTGAGAAAACGGTCTACATTCAGGTTAAAAATACCTCCGATAAAGACATGAGCAACCTGCAGACCCTGCTGGCAAACGACCTGGTAGCGAAAGGCTACAAAGTCACCAGTTCGCCCGATAGCGCATACTACTGGGTGCAGGCCAACGTTCTGAAAGCCGACAAAATGGACCTGCGTGAAGCGCAGGGCTACCTGAAAACCGGCTACGAAGGCGCTGCCGTGGGCGCCGCGCTGGGGGCCGGTATCACCGCCTATAACAGCAACTCTTCCGGCGCCGCGCTGGGCGTGGGCCTGGCTGCGGGGCTGATCGGAATGGCGGCAGACGCAATGGTGGAGGACGTGAACTTCACCATGGTCACCGACCTGCAGATCTCCGAGCGCAGCAAAGCGAAAGTCACGACCGATAACATCGCCGCGCTGCGTCAGGGCACCTCTGGCGTGAAGCTGCAGACCAGCAGCGAGCAGGGCGATCGCGCGAAGTATCAGACCCGCGTGGTGTCAAACGCCAACAAGGTAAACCTCAAGTTCGAAGAGGCGAAGCCGGTTCTGGAAGCGCAGCTGGCGAAGTCCGTCGCCAATATTCTGTAAGAAAACAGCCGGGTGGCGGCTTCGCCTGACCCGGCCTGCCTGCTTTACGGGGCGACGGATTGCCAGGTTTTATCGGGATGGTATGCGGCGAGTGCATGCGCTTTTTGCTCTGAATCGCTGCCGAGATCGCGCTGGTAGACCCTGTCGTCCTGGTTTATCACAAAGCTCATGACGCCCGTCTGGGCGTAAGTCACGGGCCAGGCGACCATCGCAAAGCCGGTGCTGTCGGGAAGGATGCGGAATCGGTACCCGTGATAACCTGCTCCCGGCTCTTTCGGGCTGAATGCCGGGCCGAGCGGGCTTGGCGCTTCGCCGGGCAAGACTGGCCAGTAGAGGCCATCCTTTTTCCCTTCCGAGCTCACCACTTTCTGAGCGTATTGATGGTTCATCGCAAAATAGCTGCGCTGGGCATCCACGTACGCGTGAAGGGCTGCAATGGCCGCAAGCTCGTTGCGCCCAATTTTGCGGGTGAGGATCTCGTCTGCGGCCTTCTGCATATCAAACTGCCAGCCAGCGGCGATTTTGACTGCCGGAACAGGGAGCTGCCAGCCGCTTTCACCGACAACAAGATATGCCGTATTGCCGTTCACGACGGTCTCATGACGCACCTTCCAGTCGCGCAGCAGGCGGTCTACCGCTTCCGGGTCGACGCCTTCCGCAGGCAGATAGTCGCGCCAGTTCTCTCCGAGCAGGTTGCTCAACGCTTCCTCATTATGCTCGCTGATGGCGCTGACCAGCGCATCGGTGGCCTGAGCGGGCGTGCTGAAGGACTGCTGCGCCATCGCGGCGGCCGATACCATAAACAGCACCATTCCACTGAGTAATTTTGTTTTCATATCGGTTCCCTTAGCGATGACGACGTTCACGGTGTTCAGCCCGGTCGCCCAACATCTGCCGCGGCGGCTGATGACGGGCTGCTTCCTGAAGGCTCTGCGCACCTCGATGCTGCTGCGCCTGCCAGCTGGCCGAGCGGCTGTCGTTGCCGCTCAGGGCATTCGCGCGCGGGAGGTGGCGCTGTTGCGCCGTCTGCAGAGCCTGTCTCTCCTGCCGTTGTGCAGCCGGCTGATGATTTTTGCGCGGCTGCGCGTTGGCACGCGTCGCGATCGGGGGCCTGGTATCGTAGCCCCGGTAGTTATTGCGCTGTGAAATCTGCTTCAGTTGCTGACCTGACGCCTGGCGCTGGGCATCTCTTGACCCTGCAGGCGCCGTTTGCGGGAAGGTTTTTCCCGTGGATTTTTGCATCTGCGCTATCGCGGCCTGGCGCTGGCTATCGCGGGTGTCCGGTGTTTGCCGCGTCGCGCTGAGCCCCGACGGCGCGTGAGTGGAGTGGAAGCGGCTGCTCTGCGGGTTAGCAGGGTAGGGCACGCCGTCACGATAGGCCGGGTTGTGCTGCCAGGTGCGGTGGGTATCCGTCAGCCGTTCGCCGCTGATTTTGTTGAAGTTAGCCACGTTAATGTTGATGTTGTTATCGCCGTTGCGGCTGTAGCCGCCGTGGTTATCCCAGTCGTCGTGATGGTGATGATCCCAGTCGTCATCGTTATCCCAGTCGATGTTGCTGAAGATAGCGTAGGTTGTCGCTACGCCCAGGCTGAAGCCGAGCCCCTTCACCAGGCTATCGGTAAACTGCTCTCCGGGCGAGGGCGGTAAATAGGTGGGTGGGTAGGCCGTATTGGGCCAGGTCCCGTATACCGTATTCGGGTTATAGGTGGGGACGTAAACTACCTGCGGATCGGCGGATTCAATCTTGATGACCGTTGGGCTTGCGGTAGCCGTGGCGCCGGTTGTCGGCGCGCTGCTGCTCGTTTTCGCGGGGGCGGATTTTGCCACGGTCGTGACCGTCTGCTGCGGCGTTGACTTCAAGGCTCCGGTTTTCTGCGCCAGCAGGCGCAGGCGCTGCACCGAATCCATCACATCTTTCGGCTGGGCGAGGAAGGCATCTCCCAGGCTTTGCACCCACGGCGGGTTTTCGCCCATCAGCGACATCAGCTGAGGAAAGGCGACCAGCGACTTCACGCTCGGGTCCCACGGCTGCCCCGCCACGGCCTGGATAGCGGCATCGCCCTGCATGTTAGGGTTGTCTTGTGACCACTGTGCAGCCTGGATAACGTTGGCCGGGTAGGTCGAGGCCATCAATATTTGCGACAGAAGCGCATCCGGATAGAGCGCGACAGGGGCGACCCACTGATCGATTTGCGCGGCGGAGAACGCCTGCGCCACCGGATCAGGGGCGGGCTGGGAGATTGCAGGCTGCTGAGCCACCGGGGCAGGGGCCGCGGGCGCCGTGGCGCGACTTTTAACAAACATTACGCCAGAGGCGGCAAACAGACCGGCGCTGCACAGAAGGACAAGCAGATGTGGCTTAAAAGGCAACTTCATAAAGTGACTCCAACGAGACAGGCGCTGTGCCGTGAGGCGTTTCGGGTGCCGCGAGTATTATTCACCCCTGCCTTACCGTTTTGACTTTTATTGGGAAATCCCCGGTACGTCCGGATAAAGAGTGTGTGTATTTATTACACAATTATATGTGATGGGTGAAAGAGAGCAGTAATATTCAGAAGGCCGCTCTTGCGAGCGGCCAGCAGCTAGTTGCCGAGGTTAACGACAAACAGCACCGTGATGTCGGATATGTTCCAGCCACCGTGCAGTGCGGTAAGCAGTAAACCGGTCACAACGATCAGCGCAGTGATTCGCATCTCCATTGCGTGCGTTCCTGTGAAGGCTACGCGGGTTCATTCTTCACCGGGAAAGGCAGAACCTGGCAAGTTGGGATTGCCGCGTAGGTTACGGAACTGCTCCCGGGCCCGGTGACCGGCTGCTACACCAGCGAAGCAGGCCGAGGGGGAGAGTAATCGACTTCGCGATAATTCAGAAAGCGAAAAATGAAGTTAAACGGCTTTTCATTCGAAACAGGAAGGGGCTACGCAAAAATATCATAATGGCTTGCAAGCTTGTGGGGTGTGATGCAAAATTCATCGCGTTGGGATTGCCGCAAAACCGCCAGCCCGGTGTGCTACCACCGCAAGGCAACAAATTAACCGCTTTCAGGCGGTTTTTTTGTACCTAAAATTCACCCCGTCTCCTCGCTATACCATCCTTAACGATTCAGCAAACGATTTAATGTTGCTTTTTTGTAAACGGATTAACACTGTGCAGAAATCCTGCTATGCTGCCCGACGCGGTATCGGGCATTTACCCTACAAACTGCTGTCTCACAGGAGCGTGAAGAGAACGCCGGCCGCATATGACAATGAGAGCGAGGAGAACCGTCGTGCTAGAAGAATACCGTAAGCACGTAGCAGAACGTGCCGCCGAGGGAATTGTACCCAAACCTTTAGATGCAACCCAAATGGCCGCGCTCGTCGAGCTGCTGAAGAACCCGCCTGCGGGCGAAGAAGAATTCCTGTTAGATCTGTTGATCAACCGCGTACCGCCTGGCGTAGATGAAGCTGCCTACGTTAAAGCCGGATTCCTTGCCGCTATCGCCAAAGGCGAAGCTACCTCCCCGCTGGTGACTCCAGAAAAAGCCATTGAACTGCTCGGCACCATGCAGGGTGGTTATAACATTCATCCGCTGATTGACGCGCTGGACAATGAAAAGCTGGCGCCAATTGCTGCCAAAGCGCTCTCCACCACGCTGCTGATGTTCGATAACTTCTACGATGTCGAAGAAAAAGCCAAAGCGGGCAACGTTTACGCGAAGCAGGTCATGCAGGCGTGGGCGGATGCCGAATGGTTCCTGAACCGTCCTGCGCTTGCTGAAAAAATTACCGTGACCGTGTTCAAAGTGACCGGCGAAACCAACACCGATGACCTCTCTCCGGCTCCGGACGCGTGGTCTCGCCCGGACATCCCGCTGCACGCCCTGGCAATGCTGAAAAACGCCCGTGAAGGCATTGAGCCGGATCAGCCTGGCAGCGTTGGCCCGATCAAACAGATCGAAGCCCTGCAGGCGAAAGGTTTCCCGCTGGCGTACGTGGGTGACGTTGTCGGGACCGGTTCTTCGCGTAAATCCGCAACCAACTCCGTGCTGTGGTTCATGGGCGACGACATCCCGCACGTGCCGAACAAACGCGGCGGCGGCCTGTGCCTGGGCGGTAAAATTGCCCCTATCTTCTTCAACACCATGGAAGATGCCGGCGCGCTGCCTATCGAAGTTGACGTAAGTAACCTGAATATGGGCGACGTGATTGACGTTTACCCGTTCAAGGGCGAAGTGCGCAGCCACGAAACCAACGAACTGCTGGCAAGCTTCGAGCTGAAAACCGACGTGCTGATCGACGAAGTGCGCGCCGGTGGCCGTATCCCGCTGATCATCGGCCGCGGCCTGACCACCAAAGCGCGCGAAGCGCTGGGCCTGCCGCACTCCGACGTGTTCCGTCAGGCGAAAGACGTGGCGGAAAGCAGCCGCGGCTACTCGCTGGCGCAGAAAATGGTGGGCCGCGCGTGCGGCGTAGCCGGTATCCGTCCGGGCGCTTACTGCGAACCGAAGATGACTTCCGTGGGCTCTCAGGACACCACCGGCCCGATGACCCGTGACGAACTGAAAGACCTGGCGTGCCTGGGCTTCTCGTCTGACCTGGTGATGCAGTCTTTCTGCCACACGGCGGCTTATCCTAAGCCGGTCGACGTGACCACGCACCACACGCTGCCTGACTTCATCATGAACCGCGGCGGCGTCTCTCTGCGTCCTGGCGACGGCGTTATCCACTCCTGGCTGAACCGTATGCTGCTGCCAGATACCGTAGGCACCGGCGGTGACTCCCATACCCGTTTCCCAATCGGTATCTCCTTCCCGGCGGGCTCCGGTCTGGTGGCGTTTGCTGCCGCAACCGGCGTGATGCCGCTGGATATGCCTGAATCGGTGCTGGTGCGCTTCAAAGGTAAAATGCAGCCGGGCATCACCCTGCGCGACCTGGTTCACGCGATCCCGCTGTACGCCATCAAACAGGGCCTGCTGACCGTTGAGAAGAAAGGGAAGAAAAACATCTTCTCTGGCCGCATCCTGGAGATTGAAGGTCTGCCGGACCTGAAGGTAGAGCAGGCGTTCGAGCTGACCGATGCCTCCGCCGAGCGTTCCGCTGCGGGCTGTACCATCAAGCTGAACCAGGCGCCAATCGAAGAGTACCTGACCTCCAACATCGTGCTGCTGAAGTGGATGATTGCTGAAGGCTACGGCGACCGTCGTACGCTGGAGCGTCGCATTCAGGGCATGGAAAAATGGCTGGCGGATCCGCAGCTGCTGGAAGCCGACGCTGACGCAGAGTACGCGGCGGTGATCGACATCGATCTGGCGGAGATCAAAGAGCCAATCCTGTGCGCGCCGAACGATCCCGACGACGCGCGTCCTCTCTCTGCGGTGCAGGGCGAGAAGATCGACGAAGTGTTCATCGGTTCCTGCATGACCAACATCGGTCACTTCCGTGCGGCCGGCAAGCTGCTGGATACCCACAAAGGCCAGCTGCCAACCCGCCTGTGGGTGGCGCCGCCAACCCGTATGGATGCGGCTCAGCTGACCGAAGAGGGTTACTACAGCGTGTTCGGTAAGAGCGGGGCGCGTATCGAAATCCCTGGCTGCTCCCTGTGTATGGGTAACCAGGCGCGCGTAGCGGACGGTGCGACGGTGGTTTCTACCTCTACCCGTAACTTCCCGAACCGTTTAGGTACCGGTGCGAACGTCTTCCTGGCCTCTGCGGAGCTTGCGGCGGTTGCGGCGCTGATTGGCAAGCTGCCAACGCCGGAAGAGTACCAGACCTTTGTGGCTCAGGTGGATAAGACGGCGGTGGATACCTATCGCTACCTGAACTTCGACCAGCTCTCTCAATACACCGAGAAGGCTGACGGGGTGATCTTCCAGACGGCGGTATAAACAGCAAAACCGTCTCCACGAGACGGTTTTTAGTGTTTGCACCCTCTCCCGTGGGAGAGGGACGGGGTGAGGGCATCAGGCCGCAGGGTCTTGCTCTCACCTTTTTATTTTCATTCCTCCCACCTCTCCCGCTTTTTTTCTGCTTCTCTGCTGCGATAATTACCCTAATGGCTTTGCAGAGGAAAATGCTATGGATTACGAATTTCTGCGCGACATCACCGGAGTGGTGAAAGTGCGTATGTCGATGGGCCACGAAGCCGTAGGACACTGGTTTAACGAAGAGGTGAAAGAGGATCTCGCGCTGCTTGATGAAGTTGAACAGGCGGCGAATACGGTGAAAGGCAGTGAACGCTCCTGGCAGCGCGCCGGGCATGAATACACGCTGTGGCTGGATGGCGAAGAGGTGATGGTGCGTGCGAACCAGCTGGAGTTTACCGGCGATGAGATGGAAGAGGGGATGAGCTACTACGACGAGGAGAGCCTGTCGATGTGCGGCGTAGAGGATTTCCTTCAGGTGGTAAACGCCTACCGCGAGTTTATGAAACAGAAATAACCGGCCGGAGCGTCCCTGCTCCGGTTGACGTTTAAACGGCCGGAATATTGCGGCCGTAGTAGATTTCGCGCATCTCTTTCCAGAGCAGGTCCGTGATGGCCCTGCGCTCTTCTTCGCTCAAATCTTCCGGTCTGGTATGGAACATGTAGTGCTTAAGGTCGAACTCCTTGAGCATCATCTTGGTGTGGAAGATGTTCTCCTGATAGACGTTCACGTCCACCATGTCGTACAGCGATTTCATGTCGTCGGACATAAAGTTCTGAATGGAGTTGATCTCGTGATCGATGAAGTGCTTCATGCCGTTAACGTCGCGGGTGAAACCGCGCACGCGGTAATCAATGGTGACGATGTCGGATTCCAGCTGGTGGATTAAATAGTTCAGCGCGTTGAGTGGGGAGATCACGCCGCAGGTTGATACCTCGATATCAGCGCGGAACGTACACAGCCCGCCTTCCGGGTGGCTTTCCGGGTAGGTATGCACGCAGATGTGGCTTTTATCAAGATGCGCGACGACCACTTCCGGCAGCGGGCCGGGGTGCTCGGTTTTATCGATAAGCTTCGGATCGACCGGTTCTTCGCTCACCAGAATGGTGACGCTCGCACCCTGTGGCTCATAGTCCTGACGGGCGATGTTCAGGATATTGGCGCCAATAATCGAACAGGTTTCTGACAGGATCTCCGTCAGGCGGTTGGCGTTGTAGAGTTCATCGATATAGGCGATGTAGCCATCGCGCTCTTCCGCCGTTTTGGCGTAGCAAATATCGTAAATACAAAAACTCAGGCTTTTGGTCAGGTTGTTAAAGCCATGCAGTTTGAGTTTTTTCAATTAGCTCACCCCCTTTGAGGCCAGTGCGTCCTGCAGATATTGCGGCAAGGCAAACGCCGCGGTGTGCACGGCCGGGTTGTAATAGCGGCATTTCAAACCGGCCTGGTGGAAGCGGGCCTGAATGATTTCTGTGGAGAGGTGGCGCAGCACCTCGTTGTCGGTCGCCCAGGCAAAGGTCATGATCCCGCCGTAGTAGGTGGGGATCGCGGCCTGATAGAAGCTGACGTCGCTAAAGTAGGTGCTCAGCTTGCGGTGGCTGTCGAGGGCTTCGTCCTGCTGCAGGAAGCACACGCCGTTTTGCGCCACAAAGATACCGCCGGGTTTCAGGCAGCGCTTGCAGCCTTCGTAGAATGACGACGTAAAGAGCGAGGCCCCCGGGCCGATTGGGTCGGTGCAGTCAGAGATAATAACGTCAAAGGTTTGCGCGGTCTGATTAACAAAATTCACGCCGTCGTCGATGACCAGATTAAAGCGCGGATCGTCATAGCTTCCGGCATTGTGGTTGGGCAGATATTGACGGCAGAACGACACCACGCCGGCATCGATTTCCACCATGGTGATGGATTCAACCGACCTGTGGCGAGAGACTTCACGCAGCATCGCGCCGTCGCCGCCGCCAATAATCAGCACGTGCTTCGCGTGGCCGTGGGCCAGCAGCGGGACGTGGGTCATCATTTCGTGATAGATAAACTCATCGCGCTCGGTGGTTTGCACCACGCCGTCCAGCGCCATCACGCGGCCAAAGGCGGCGTTCTCGAAGATGATCAGATCCTGATGATCGGTTTTTTCATGATAAAGCACGTTATCAACGGCAAAGTACTGACCAAACTGGTCATGCAGCGTTTCTTGCCATACCGTTTTGTCGGCCATGGGCTGTCATCTCCTTCATTAGCAACCATTACATCCAGCAGAAGGGGCGCAACAGATCGCCGCCGAAGCGGTCAGAAGGTCAACAAGGGGCGTCGGGAAGGTTACTTCACGTAGGCGAGCAGGCTGAGTGAATCGCGAGCCAGCGCTTTGCATTTTTTTGCAGTGGGAATGCCAATACCGCTTAAATCACGGTAGCTGTCTTCACCGAGCGCCTTCATGTCGAAGCTGTCGTAGTTGCTGAGATCCCATTGGTTCTGCTGGGCAAAAAAGACCAGTGCGCGACGAATTTGCCCGTTGGGTAAATTCTGGTATCCACAATCGTTTTTCAGAAACACAAATACTGCCGTCAGATCGGCCATGTCTTCTGCTTCATTTTCACTCAGCGCATAGCTGTTCGCACACATCGCCATCAGGCTACTGAACAAAATTGTTCTGAAAAACGTCTTCATTGCTTCTACCACTGCATCACGGAAAATTAACGTTAGCATACTTGATGCCAGGCCGACGATCTTTATTATTGCCGCCGTGCTTGACCTTCCGGTAAGGGGAGGGTTTATGCTCAAAAGATCGCCGCCTGGAAATAAGGAAATGAACATGCAACGTCGTGAATTTTTGAAATATTCCGTTGCGCTGGGTGTTGCCAGCGCACTACCGCTGTGGAGCCGCGCGGCTTATGCAGCCGACAGACCTGCCTTGCCCATCCCTGACCTGATCACCGCCGATGCCCGCAGCCGCATTCAGCTTGTGGTGCAGGCCGGTAAAACGACCTTCGGCGCGCACAGCGCCACCACCTGGGGCTATAACGGTAGCCTGCTCGGCCCGGCGCTCCAGCTACGCAAGGGGAAAGCGGTAACGGTCGATATTCACAACGCGCTGGCGGAAGAGACTACGCTGCACTGGCACGGTCTGGAAGTGCCGGGCGAGGTGGACGGCGGGCCGCAGGGGGTGATTAAACCCGGCGGCAAGCGCAGCGTGACCTTCACCCCTGACCAGCGCGCGGCCACCTGCTGGTTCCACCCGCATCAGCATGGCAAAACGGGCCACCAGGTGGCGATGGGGCTGGCGGGGCTGGTGCTGATTGACGACGACGAAAGCCGCCTGCTGCGCCTGCCAAAACAGTGGGGCATCGACGATATCCCGGTGATCGTGCAGGATAAAAAATTCACCGCAGAGGGGCAGATTGACTATCAGCTGGATGTAATGAGCGCGGCGGTGGGCTGGTTTGGCGACACCCTGCTGACCAACGGTGCGGTTTTCCCGCAGCACGCCGCGCCGAAAGGCTGGCTGCGCCTGCGCCTGCTTAACGGCTGTAACGCGCGCTCGCTGAATTTTGCCGCCAGCGACAGGCGTCCGCTGTACGTGGTCGCGAGCGACGGCGGCCTGCTGCCGGAGCCGGTGAAAGTGACCGAGCTGCCGATGCTGATGGGCGAGCGCTTCGAGGTGCTGGTGGACATCAGCGATGGTAAAGCGTTTGACCTGGTCACCCTGCCGGTCAGCCAGATGGGGATGGCGGTGGCGCCATTTGATAAGCCGCATCCGGTGCTGCGCATTCAGCCGTTGCTGGTGACCGCTTCCGGCACGCTGCCAGAACGCTTAACCACCCTGCCTGCACTCCCGTCGCTTGAGGGGCTGACGCAGCGCACGCTACAGCTTTCTATGGACCCGATGCTCGACATGATGGGCATGCAGGCGTTGATGGAGAAGTACGGCAATCAGGCGATGACCGGAATGCACCACGGGCAGATGGGCCATATGAATATGGGTCACGGCAAGATGGGCGGAATGAATCACGGCGGCCATGGCTTTGACTTCCACAATGCCAACCGCATCAACGGTAAAGCGTTTGATATGAACACGCCGATGTTTGCCGCGACGAAAGGGCAGTTCGAACGCTGGGTCATTTCCGGCGAAGGCGACATGATGCTGCATCCGTTCCATATTCACGGCACGCAGTTCCGCATTCTGTCAGAGAACGGCAAAGCGCCGGACGCGCATCGCGCGGGCTGGAAGGATACGGTGAGGGTGGAAGGCGGTGTAAGTGAGGTGCTGGTGAAGTTTGACCACGACGCGCCGAAGGAGTTTGCCTATATGGCGCACTGCCACCTGCTGGAGCATGAAGATACGGGGATGATGCTGGGGTTCACGGTATAAAAAAAAGCCGGGTGCGGCGGAGCCGCCACCCGGCTTTTCAGTTACTTACTCTCGTCCGGCAGCGCATACGCGACGATATAGTCGCCCATCTTCGTGCCAAACGAACCGTGACCGCCCGCAGAGATGACAACGTACTGCTTGCCATTCACTTCATAGGTCATCGGCGTCGCCTGTCCGCCAGCCGGCAGACGGCCCTGCCACAGTTTCTCACCGTTGGTCATGTTGTACGCGCGCAGGTAGTTATCTGCGGTTGCCGCGATGAACAGCACGTTACCGGCGGTAGAGATCGGGCCGCCCAGCATAGGCATACCCATATTGAACGGCACCGGAACCGGCATCGGGAACGGCATGCTGTCCTGCGGCGTACCAATACGTTTTTTCCACACGATCTGGTTGGTTTTCAGATCCAGACCGGAGATGTAACCCCAGGCAGGCTGTTTACACGGCAGACCAAACGGAGAGAGGAACGGGTTCAGGGTGACGCCGTAAGGAACGCCGTACTGCGGCTGAATGCCGGCTTCGGTACCGCTGCCTTTCGCGTCTTTCGGCTGCTCCATCGGGTTACCCGGACCGCGTGGGATCAGGCGGGAAACAAACGGCAGCGCCATTGGGTTGGCGATCGCCACCTGACGGTTCGGGTCAACGGAGATCCCGCCCCATTCGAACATCCCCAGGTTACCCGGGAAGACCAGCGTGCCCTGCTCGGAAGGCGGCGTGAAAATGCCTTCATAGCGCAGCTGGTGGAACATCACGCGGCACACCAGCTGGTCAAACATCGTGGCACCCCACATGTCTGCACCGCTGAGGTCTTTCTTCGGACGGAAGCTCAGGTCAGAGAACGGCTGCGTTTTGCTGACGTAGTCGCCTTTCGCGGCTCCCTGCGGAACCGGTTTTTCCGGCGCAGGCACGACCAGCTCGCCGTTACGACGGTCCAGCACGAAGATGTTGCCGGTTTTCGCCGGAGCATAAATCACCGGAACGGTTTTGCCGTTAACGGTAATGTCCGCCAGCGTCGGCTGGGATGGCATATCCATATCCCACAGATCGTGGTGTACGGTCTGGTAGCTCCACGCCAGCTTACCCGTGGTCGCGTTCAGCGCCACGATAGCGCTCGCGTAACGCTCCTGTTCCGGCGTGCGGTTACCGCCCCAGATATCCGGCGTGGTCACGCCCATTGGCAGGTAGACCAGGTCCAGCTTCGCGTCATACGCCGCTGGTGCCCAGGAGTTCGGCGAGTTAAAGGTAAAGGTGTGCTCGTCGGATGGGATCGCGTTTGGATCTTTCGCGCCCGGGTCAAACGCCCACAGCAGTTTACCGGTATTGACGTCGAAACCGCGGATAACGCCGGAGGTTTCGCGGGTGGAGAAGTTATCCGTTACCGAACCGGCAATCACGATGGTTGTATCGGTGATGATGGGCGGTGAGGTTGGCTCATACAGACCCGGGGTGGTGTCTGGCATGTTGGTCTGCAGGTTCAGGATGCCTTTGTTGGCAAAGGTTTCGCACAGCTTGCCCGTTTCGGCGTTGATCGCGAACAGGCGGCCATCGTTCACCGGCAGCATAATGCGGCGCGGGCAGTCGGCGATGACTTCCGGGCTCGCGTTATCGGCACGCGCTTCGTGGTAAGAAACGCCGCGGCAGGTCACGTGCTGGAACGACGGGTTGGAATTCAGCTGCGGATCGAAGTGCCATTTTTCTTTACCGGTGGCCGCGTCCAGCGCGAACAGGCGCTGGTGCGCCGTACACAGATAAAGCATGTTGCCCACTTTGATTGGCGTTACTTCATTGGTCAGCTCGCCCGGATCGTTCGGCATCTTCAGGTCGCCGGTACGGAATACCCAGGCTTCCTTCAGGTTCTTCACGTTGTCGGCGTTAATCTGCTTCAGCGGAGAGTAACGCTGGCCTTCCTGATTACGACCGTAGGCAGGCCAGTCGCCGTCCGCGACCTCAGAAATGGCGGCAGCAGGAGTAGATTCAGCGTTCAGCGTACCGTTAATCTCCTGCGGGTCGTTAAAACCGGCCCAGGTCAGGATGCCGCCGGTAATCAGCAGCGCCACGACCAGGCCCGCCACGGCACCGCTGGAAGGCACAATCAGACGGCGCCAGACGAACGGCAGGATCAGCCAGATGCCGAAGAAGACCAGAATGTCACTGCGCGGCGTCAGCGCCCAGAAGTCGAACCCGACTTCCCAGACGCCCCAGATCATGGTGGCAAGGAGGAGGGCGGCATAGAGCCACAGTGCAGATTGTTTTCTACGCAACAGCAGAACGGTTACGGCAACCATAACCAGACCCGCAATCGGGTAGTACCAGGAGCCGCCTAACGCGACCAGCCAGACGCCACCGATTAACAAATACAGCGCGCAGAAGGCTGCGAACGCTGCAGTTAATGTCACCAGTAGACGCGGCTGTCTATTTTTTGTTTCAGCCATAGAAAGTGTACTCGTCAGTTTTGTTAATTATTTGCTAGCAACTAATTATAGGTATTAACAAGTGTGATCGGAATCACAATATTTGCTTTTTATAACTCATACGCCAGGCTTATCCATTTGCTGGTATAATGGCTGGCTTGCGTATCGATGCCGGAAAAACCTTCACCTGCATTGAGAGATTTTCACTAAAATCATTTGGTTAGTAATATGAAACATACTGTTGAAGTGATGATCCCGGAAGCCGAGATCAAAGCGCGTATCGCCGAACTGGGTCGTCAAATCACCGAACATTACAAGGACAGCGGCAGCGAAATGGTGCTGGTGGGCCTGTTGCGCGGCTCTTTCATGTTCATGGCAGACCTGTGCCGTGAAGTGCAGGTGTCCCATGAGGTCGATTTTATGACCGCCTCCAGCTACGGCAGCGGCATGTCCACAACCCGTGATGTGAAAATCCTCAAAGATCTGGACGAAGATATTCGTGGCAAAGATGTGTTGATCGTGGAGGACATCATCGACTCCGGCAACACGCTCTCTAAAGTGCGCGAGATCCTGAGCCTGCGTCAGCCAAAATCGCTGGCCATCTGTACGCTGCTGGATAAACCCGAGCGCCGTGAAGTGCAGGTGCCGGTTGAGTTCGTTGGCTTCTCCATTCCGGACGAATTCGTGGTGGGCTACGGCATTGATTACGCGCAGCGCTATCGCCATCTGCCGTATGTGGGGAAGGTCGTTATTCTGGACGAATAGTGAAGGCCTGATGCCCTCACCCTGGCCCTCTCCCACAGGGAGAGGGAGAAAACCCCGCTTTATTTATGGTTCACGTGCTTAAGCTTGAGGTTGGCAATGCCCGAACGGTAGCGCTGTTCCAGCGTTTCACGGTTGGTGGCGGTGACTTCCAGATTGCGCAGCAGGCCGTCATGGATACCGTACGCCCAGCCGTGGATCGACACCTTTTGTCCGCGCTTCCACGCTGATTGCATGATGGTTGAGTGGCCCAGGTTATAAACCTGCTCCATCACGTTCAGCTCGCACAGCGTGTCGAGACGGCGCTCCTGCGGCATTTCGCCCAGCAGTGAGCTATGTTTGAACCAGATATCACGGATGTGCAGCAGCCAGTTGTCGATTAACCCCAGCTCCGTATTTTCGACCGCCGCCTGCACGCCGCCGCAGCCGTAGTGGCCGCAAATAATGATGTGCTCGACTTGCAGCACGTCAACGGCATACTGAACCACAGAAAGGCAGTTGAGATCGGTGTGAATGACGAGGTTGGCAACGTTACGGTGGACAAAGAGTTCGCCAGGCTCGAGGCCGGTCAGGCGTTCTGCCGGAACGCGGCTGTCGGAGCATCCAATCCATAGAAAGCGCGGGTTCTGCGCTTGCGCCAGCTTCCCGAAGAAACCGGGATCTTCTTCCACCAGCATTTTTGACCATAGTGCATTGTTGCTGATGAGTGTATCTATGTCATTCATGGACGTTAACGGCCTGTAACCAAGTAATTGCGTTGCGCTACTATAGGGTAACCCGACTTTTAATGAAACCACACAACGTGTGTCAGAACTATAGGTAAGTTTATTTCATGGCGATTGCACTTGAGCTTGAGCAGCTTAAAAAAACCTATCCGGGCGGCGTTCAGGCGCTGCGCGGAATAGATCTTAAAGTCGAAGCGGGCGATTTCTACGCGCTTCTGGGGCCGAATGGGGCAGGGAAATCCACCACCATCGGCATCATCAGTTCGCTGGTGAACAAAACCTCCGGCCGCGTCAGCGTGTTTGGCTACGACCTGCAAAAAGACGTCGTTAACGCCAAGCGTCAGCTGGGGCTGGTGCCGCAGGAGTTTAACTTCAACCCGTTTGAAACGGTGCAGCAGATCGTCGTCAACCAGGCGGGCTACTACGGCGTTGAGCGTAAGGAAGCGGTTGAGCGCGGTGAAAAATACCTCAGGCAGCTCGATTTGTGGGAAAAACGCAACGAGCGGGCGCGTATGCTGTCCGGCGGCATGAAGCGCCGTCTGATGATTGCCCGCGCGCTGATGCACGAGCCTAAGCTGCTGATCCTCGATGAGCCCACCGCAGGCGTGGATATCGAACTGCGCCGCTCCATGTGGGGCTTCCTGAAGGATCTGAACGATAAAGGCACCACCATTATTCTGACCACGCACTACCTCGAAGAGGCCGAGATGCTGTGCCGCAACATCGGCATTATTCAGCACGGCGAGCTGGTGGAAAACACCTCGATGAAAAACCTGCTCTCCAAGCTGAAGTCAGAAACCTTTATTCTCGATCTGGCGGCCAAAAGCCCGCTGCCGAAGCTGGAAGGCTATAACTACCGGCTGGTGGATACCTCAACGCTGGAAGTGGAAGTATTGCGCGAGCAGGGCGTGAACAGCGTCTTTTCCCAGCTGAGCGCTCAGGGCATTCAGGTACTGAGTATGCGTAACAAAGCGAACCGACTGGAAGAGCTGTTTGTCTCTCTGGTGCATGAAAAACAAGGAGACAAAGCATGACGCATCTTTTCTGGGTCGCGCTGAAAAGCATCTGGGCGAAAGAGATTAACCGCTTTATGCGCATCTGGGTGCAAACCCTGGTGCCGCCGGTGATCACCATGACGCTCTACTTCATCATCTTCGGTAACCTGATCGGCTCCCGCATTGGCGAGATGCACGGCTTCACCTATATGCAGTTTATCGTGCCGGGCCTGATCATGATGGCGGTGATCACCAACGCCTATGCCAACGTGGCGTCGTCGTTCTTTAGCGCCAAGTTCCAGCGCAACATTGAGGAGCTGCTGGTGGCGCCGGTGCCAACGCACGTGATCATTGCCGGTTACGTAGGCGGCGGCGTAGCGCGCGGGCTCTGCGTGGGGATCCTGGTCACGGCCATTTCGCTGTTCTTTGTGCCGTTCCAGGTCCACTCCTGGCTGTTTGTGGCGCTCACCCTCTTGCTGACCGCGATCCTGTTCTCGCTGGCCGGCCTGCTGAATGCGGTGTTTGCCAAAACGTTTGATGACATCAGCCTGATCCCGACCTTCGTGCTGACGCCGCTGACCTATCTCGGCGGGGTGTTCTACTCCCTGACGCTGCTGCCGCCGTTCTGGCAGGCGCTGTCGCACCTGAACCCGATTGTCTACATGATCAGCGGCTTCCGCTTTGGCTTCCTCGGCATTACCGATGTGCCGCTGTTCACCACGGTGGCGGTGCTGGTGGTGTTTATTATCGCCTTCTACCTGCTGTGCTGGTATTTAATCCAGCGCGGACGCGGCCTTCGCAGCTGATCTCCCGCCCGGCGGCGCTCCGCTTGCCGGGCACTTTTTTTGACAGTTATCACCGTAAGCTAACCTTCACTCCGCTAAACTACTTGCCTGCTAAGGAGGGAGTTATGCTGGGATGGGTTATCACCTGCCACGATGAACAGGCGCAAAACATGCTGGATAAGCTTGAAGCGCGGTTTGGACCGCTGGCGCAGTGCCGGGCGGTTAACTACTGGCGCGGTTTAAGCACCAATATGCTCAGCCGGATGATGTGCGATGCCCTGCATGAAACAGACACCGGCGATGGCGTTATCTTTCTGACCGATAAATCGGGTGCGGCGCCTTATCGTTCCGCCGCGCTGTTGAGCCACAAGCACGAAAACTGTGAGGTGATCTCGGGCATCAACGTTGCGCTGCTGGAAGCGGCGTATCCCCTGCGTGACAGCCTGACAAGCGCCGAATTTCGCAATGCAATCGTTGACAGGCAGATCCCCGGCGTGAGCAGCCTGTGGCACCAGCAGCAGAAAAATCCGCCGTTTGTCTTGCTCCACGATTTGTATAAGAATTAAACGTGGGTATTGATGGCGTATTTGTTACACTAGCGCCTGATTTCCCGTGTCGATTTAAATTCCATGTTTATGCGCGTTATTTTCCTGCTGTTGCTGCTGATTTCCGCCAGCGCCTCCGCCAGCCTGATTAGCCAACAAGGGCTGCCTGCCCGATATATGCAAACGACCGAAGACGCCGCCATCTGGGCTCAGGTGGGGAATAACGTGATCAACGTGGGAAACGTGAGGGCAGGGCAGATCCTTGCCGTTGTGCCAACCTCCGCTGACTACTACGAGTTCCGTTTTGGCTTTGGCACGGGGTTTATCGATAAAGAGCACCTTGAAAACGTTCAGGGTAAGCAGCGGGTGGAAGACAGCCTTGGCGATCTCAACAAACCGCTGAGCAACCAGAATCTCATTACCTGGAAAGACACGCCGGTATACAACGCCCCCAGCAGCGGGAGCGCGCCGTTTGGTACGATGAGCCCCAACCTCCGCTATCCGATTCTGAACAAGATCAAGGACCGCCTGAACCAGACCTGGTATCAGATCCGCATCGGCAACCGTCTGGCGTGGATAAGCAGCCTGGACGCGCAGGAAGATAGCGGGGTTCCGGTACTGACCTACCATCATATTTTGCGCGATGAAGAGAACACGCGTTTCCGGCATACCTCCACCACCACCAGCGTGCGGGCGTTCAGCAACCAGATGGCCTGGCTGCGCGACCGGGGCTATACCTCGCTGACGATGTACCAGCTGGAAGGGTACGTGCGTAACAAAATAAACCTGCCGGCAAAAGCGGTGGCGATCACCTTTGACGACGGCCTCAAGTCGGTGAGCCGCTACGCGTATCCCGTGCTGAAAGAGTTCGGTTTTAACGCCACCGCCTTTATTATCTCTTCCCGCATTAAGGGGCGCCCGCAGAAGTGGGACCCTGCCTCGCTGCAGTTTATGAGCGTGCAGGAGATAAAGGGCATTCAGGACGTCTTTGATATTCAGTCCCACACGCACTTCCTGCACCGCGTGGACGGCTATAAGCATCCGATTCTGCTGAGCCGCAGCCCCCACGTGATCCTGTTTGATTTTCAACGCTCAAGACGCGCGCTGGCGCAGTTTAACCCGCACGTGCTCTATCTCTCCTACCCGTTTGGCGGCTACGACAATAAAGCGGTAAAGGCGGCGAATGATGCCGGTTTCCATCTGGCGGTGACGACGGTGAAGGGGAAGGTGAAGCCGGGAGATAATCCGTTCTTGCTCAAGCGTTTGTATATTTTAAGAACGGATTCGCTGGAGACGATGTCGCGGCTGATCAGCAATCAGCCGCAGGGGTAACGATCAGGCAACCTGTACGGGGATCGCCTTAGCGGTACGCTTCATCTCGTTATCGCCTTCAAAATAGGCAACTTTTGGCTGCCAGCGACGCGCCTCTTCATCAGACATCATGACGAAGCTGGCGATGATGACGATATCGCCCACGTCCGCGCAGTGTGCGGCAGCGCCGTTGACGGAGATGATTTTCGATCCGCGTTCAGCGGCAATCGCGTAGGTGGAGAAGCGTTTACCGTTGTTCACGTTCCAGATATCAATGGCTTCATTTTCGAGAATACCCGCCGCGTCGAGAAAATCCTGATCGATCGCGCAGGAACCTTCGTAGTGCAGGTCGGCCTGGGTGACTTTCACACGGTGAAGCTTACCTTGCAGCATTTTGCGAATCATTACGTTTACCTTTACTCTTCCGGGGGAGAAAACTACGCCAGCTCAACCACTTTGTTGTCGATAAGGCGGGCCTGGCCGAGCCATGCCGCCACCAGGATAACCGCACGTTTGCTGGTCTCTGAAAGCGCCAGAAGCGTATCGGCATCCCGAATTTGAACGTCGTCAGCGCGAAGGCCTTTATCGTTCAGCGCCTGCTCGGCGAGGGCGATAATCTCTTCGGCGGTGAGCTCTTTTGCCAGCAGCTGTTCAGCCATGGCGTTCATCACTTTGCTCAAGCCCGGCGCGATTTTACGCTGGTCGGCCGTCAGGTAGCCATTGCGGGAGCTGAGCGCCAGACCGTCCTTCGCACGCACAATCGGCACGCCGACGATCTCGATGTCATAGCCCATGTCCGCGACCATCTTGCGGATCAGCGCCAGCTGCTGGAAATCTTTCTCGCCGAAGCAGGCAACGTCCGGCTGCACCAGGTTGAACAGCTTGCTGACGATGGTCGACACGCCGCGGAAATGGCCCGGGCGGCTTGCGCCTTCCAGCATGGTCGAGATGCCCGGGACGTCAACGTAGGTAGCGTCTTCTGTGCCCTGAGGGTACACGTCCGCCGGTGCCGGGGAGAAAACAATATCCGACTGGCGTTTTTTGAGTTTCTCGCAATCTTCCTGCAGGGTGCGCGGGTAGCGAGCCAGATCGTCCGCACGGTCAAACTGCATAGGGTTAACGAAGATACTGACCACCACGATATCTGCACGGGCCCTGGCTTCGTCAACGAGCTTCATATGGCCGTCATGCAGGTTGCCCATGGTGGGGACCAGTGCAATACGTTTACCTTCCTGACGCGCGCGGCGGATGTGCTGGCGCAGCAGCGGCAGGGTTTCAATGATTAGCACAACAAGACTCCTTAATGGAAACTGTGTTCTTCGCCCGGATAAACGCCGGACTCAACCTCGGCAATATACTGCCGCACGGCGGCGCGCATGTCGCCTGCTTCTGTCAGGAAATTTTTAGCAAATTTGGGGATATGCCCGCCGGTGATACCAAAGGCGTCATGCATCACCAGGATCTGACCGTCGGTGACGTTGCCAGCACCAATACCAATCACCGGGATCGAGAGCGCCTCGGTGATGCGTTTAGCCAGCGCAACCGGAACGCACTCCAGCACCAGCAGCTGCGCACCGGCGGCTTCCAGCGCCAGCGCATCATCAAACAGCGTCTGTGCGGCATCGCCGCGGCCCTGCACCTTGTAACCGCCAAAGATGTTGACGGACTGCGGCGTGAGGCCCAAATGCCCGCATACCGGCACGGCGCGCTCGGTGAGCATTTTCACGGTCTCAACCAGCCAGGCGCCGCCTTCGATTTTGACCATGTTGGCACCGGCACGCATCACGGCGGCGGCGTTTTCAAAGGCCTGTTCCGGTGTGGCATAGCCCATAAACGGCAGGTCGGAAAGCAGCAGGCATGCTGGCGCGCCGCGGCGTACCGCTCGCGTGTGGTAAGCGATATCGTCAACCGTTACCGGCAGAGTGGAGTCATGTCCTTGAACCGTCATCCCTAACGAATCTCCAACCAGCATGACGTTGATACCCTCTTCGGCAAACAGTTTGGCGAAGCTGTAGTCATACGCGGTAATGGTGGCGAAGCGTTTTTTTTCCTGTTTGCATTTCTGCAGTAAGGAGATGGTGGTTGGTTTCATACTGTTTCCTGATGGCCCGCTAATCTTTGCGCATTTTAACAGTAACATTTGAGGGAACAATGATTTTAGGTAACCGATTAACCAGAAATTATGAATGGTTAATCGATCGCCAGACAGGATCACCAGCGGGAGGGTTTTTCCGCGTGGAGGCTAGCAAGAACCGCCTTCAGCGAGCTTCCGTCGGGGAAGGCGAGGTCCGGCGCGATTTCAAACAGCGGCCAGAGCATAAACCCGCGATTTTTCATGTCGTAGTGGGGGACGGTAAGACGTTCGGTGCTGATGACCTCGTTGCCAAACAGCATGATGTCGAGGTCGAGCGTGCGCGGCCCCCAGCGTTCAGCTTTACGCACCCGGCCCTGCTGCAGTTCGATACGCTGGGTGTTATCCAGCAGCGTGTCGGCATCCAGCCCGGTCTCCAGCATCACGGCGGCGTTGAGATAATCCGGCTGATCCTGTGGCCCCAGCGGGGGGGTACGGTAGAACGAGGAGACAGCCACGACCCGGGTCTGTGGGATCTCCCCCAGCGCCTGAACGGCAGCGTTAACCTGCTCCAGCGGAGCGGCCAGGTTGCTGCCGATGGCGATGTACGCGAGGGTCATGCAGAGCCTTCACGGCGCGGCGCGCGTTTGCGCGGGCGACGATGACGACGGCGCGGTTCTGGCTCGTCGTCCAGATTGGTCAGCATCCCTTTTTGCTCCGGCGGTGCGGAGACCTGGAATTCACCCCACCACTGCGCCAGACGCTGCAGCTCCGGGTTCTTTTCGATCTCGGCGCGCAGGGCCAGCAGGTCGAACGCGGCGCGGAACTTAGGATGCTCCATCAGCTTCCAGGCGCGTTTACCCTGACGACGGGACATACGCAGCTGAAGCTGCCAGATGTCGCGCACCAGCGTGGTAATACGTTTCGGGATAGCCAGCGTGCGGCAGCCTTCGTCAAGCACGTCGTTGGCCGCCAGGGCAAACGCATCGTAATAGGCGAGGCCGCTCTCCTGGGTGATCCGCTGCGCGGTTTCCAGCAGGGGATACCAGAACATGGCGGCAAACAGGAACGCCGGGTTCACGCGCATATCGTTGTGGATACGGTTGTCGGTATTCTTCAGCACCTGCGCAATCATGCGCTCCATCGGGCTATCGCCGCTTTCGGTGAAGTAGCGGGTAATGGTCGGGAACAGGGGCTGGAAAAGATTGTATTCGCGCAGCAGGGTATAGGTTTCAAACCCGTAGCCGGCCTGCAGCAGCTTCAGCGCCTCTTCGAACAGGCGGGCAGGCGGCACGTCGTTGATAAGCGTCGCCAGGCGAGGGATCGGCTCTGCCGTCTCTGGGCTGATGCGCATATTCAGCTTAGCGGCGAAGCGCACGGCGCGCAGCATACGCACCGGGTCTTCGCGATAGCGCGTTTCCGGCGTGCCGATCAGGCGAATCAGGCCCTCTTTCAGGTCCTGCATGCCGCCGACGTAATCACGCACGGTAAAATCGGCCACGCTGTAGTACAGGCTGTTGATGGTGAAATCGCGGCGCTGGGCGTCTTCTTCGATAGAACCGAAGATATTGTCGCGCAGCAGCATGCCGTTCTGGCCCTGCTGAGACGTCGTGCGGTCGGATATGCCCGCTTCGTGATGACCGCGGAACGTTGCTACTTCAATAATTTCCGGGCCAAACATGACGTGCGCAAGACGGAAGCGGCGACCAACAAGGCGGCAGTTGCGAAACAGCTTGCGCACCTGGTCGGGCGTGGCGCTGGTCGTCACGTCGAAATCTTTTGGTTTTTTGCCCAGCAGTAAATCACGCACTCCACCGCCAACGAGGTAGGCCTCGTAGCCTGCTTTATTCAGACGATAGAGCACCTTGAGGGCATTTTCACTGATATCTTTGCGTGAAATATTGTGCTGCTCACGCGGAATAACCGACATGCGGTTTTGCGCAATAGCGTCGTTCGCCATGCTCTCTTCGCGGCTTAGCACCTTACGGCAAAAATTAGCGACTCGGGTAAAAATGGTACACCTCGTAGTGTGTTTTGTTATGAAAAAAAGCGGCTAATCATAGCTCAGCGCAACGCATTTGAGAATGCTGGATTTTAGGTATGGCCCTGAGCGACCAGTTTGCTACCGCCATTTTAAGCAATTCTTCGATGCTAAGATCCTGCCATTCACAGGTTACAGTCTGGTTGAGAAATCGCAGCGCGTCGATCAAAACAGGGCGCGGATCGCCGTCTGGCAAGGCGGGAGCATGATTCTGCTTGGACAGCTTATGGCCGTGTTCATTGACCGCCAGCGGCAGGTGGATGTAATCCGGCGCCGTCCAGCCAAACTGATGATAAAGCGAGATTTGCCGCACCGTAGGTTCAACCAGATCCGCCCCGCGCACGATTTCCGTCACGCCCTGAAAATGGTCGTCCACCACCACCGCCAGGTTATAGGCAAACAGACCGTCGCGGCGATGGATGATGAAATCCTCCCGCGCCAGGCGTTCGTCTGCCTGAACCTCACCCGAGAGCCCGTCGTTAAAACGGGTGACAGGCGCGCGCTGTCGCATACGCACCGCGGCATTTTGCGGGCCGTTGTTGAGCGTGCGGCAGTGGCCGTCGTAAACGCCGCCCACGCTCTGTATGCGCGCGCGGGTGCAGGTGCAATAGTAGGAAAGCCCCTGCGCATAAAGCCAGGCGAGGCGTTCCCGGTAGGCTTCGTGGCGCTGAGACTGCCAGAGCACCTCGTCGTCCCAGTGAAGACCGTAATGTTCCAGCTGACGCAGAATGGTCTCTGCTGCACCGGGAACTTCACGCGGAGGGTCAATATCTTCAATACGAACCAGCCACTTTCCCTGACGGGCGCGTGCCTGCAGGTAGCTGCCGAGCGCGGCAATCAATGAGCCGAAGTGGAGTTCACCGGAGGGGGATGGCGCAAAGCGCCCGATATAGTGAGATTCAGACATGGTCACTGTAACAAGGCGGGAGATCCTCCCGCCTTTAACGTGTGTAGACAGAGCGGTATTAACCGGCCATCTGTTTTTCGCGAATTTCAGCCAGCGTTTTACAGTCGATGCACAGATCGGCTGTTGGACGCGCTTCCAGACGACGAATACCGATTTCAACACCGCAGGATTCGCAGTAGCCGAAATCTTCGTCCTCGACCTTCTTCAGCGTTTTCTCGATCTTTTTAATCAGCTTGCGCTCGCGGTCACGGTTACGTAGTTCGAGGCTGAACTCTTCTTCCTGAGCGGCACGGTCTACCGGATCCGGGAAGTTTGCAGCTTCATCCTGCATATGTGTAACGGTGCGATCGACTTCATCCCTAAGTTGATTACGCCATGCTTCAAGAATACGCCTGAAGTGCGACAGCTGGGCTTCGTTCATATACTCTTCGCCCGGCTTCTCTTGATACGGCTCCACCCCAGCGATGGCGAGAATACTCAGGGACGATGTTTTACGGTTTTGCCCTTCTTGCATGTTGCTTCTCCTTAACACGCACTATCGATCCCCGTGTTGGGGGAAAAATCAGGTCGCTATAAATAGCAGATGCTTTTCCGTAAGGCAATTATCTAAACGTAACACTTGACAAGCCTGTGAGGAAAAGCGTATTTGCGCACGCGGCCAGAACACTTAATAGTCAATCGTCTATTCCCTTATAAGACAATGGGAAGAGAGGATTTCAGAGTCATATTATCGGCAGAAAGTTCCGCTTTATAAGCAAAAACCTCTACCCCCTGCTTTTGTG
>CAMKZP010000003.1 GCA_946477805.1 uncultured Enterobacter sp. | reverse complement strand
TAACTGAGTGGTTCAATAGGCTTCCGGTTGAAACTCGATGTGAGCTATTATCCTGCGAGCTTGGTGCTCTAGCCAGCCCAAATATTGGGACTTTTATGAATCTTGATATTGAGAAATCCTATCAATACTGTGTGCTTTTTTATAAGATAGTGATTGATGGCACTGAATATGCTACATGGTCTTTCTTTGATAAATTGCTTTTCAAAGAAAATGGTTTCTATTTTGGATTGAAAAGGAAAATAAAAAGTCTTGATTCAAGAAATCCTGCTATTGTTTTAGAACCTCCTTATTATAAGGTTTTTTGCTTGTATTTCTCGGGGTTTAGTCATGAATTCATCTCCTCACTTTTGAAAGTTAATGTTGGGACTTCTAAGAATAGAATATCTAAAGCGTACTCAATATTTGGGATTTCAGGGAGAGATGAAATGATTTTATATCTAAAATCGAATTCCTATCTGCATTCAGTTATAGATCACGCTTTTTATCTAATAAGTATTTGTAGTGAAAAAAACGTTATCATAGCCGCAAAAAAAAGAATGTTAACGATTTGTTAATAAATCAATGACTTTTCGTGTATGGTCAGGGGGAGGGCTTCTGGGTATGATCTTCCCGTAGTGAAAATTTAGAGGAGGAATATGAGGAGATATAGTTGCTCCCCTGCTACGGGTAATACGGTCAGAGTAAAACTTGATGATGAAACCGAAGCTTTACTTTCTTTAGCTGTATCGAGAAGTGGGCGAAGCCGTAGCTTTGAGGTATTGCACAGAATAAAGGATCATCTTCGTCGCTTTCCCATGTTCAGAATTATGGATAAGCCCGTTTTCTCTCACGAGAAATATCTTACGGTTCGATTCGATGATGAAACTAACCTGAAGCTGATTAATGCAAAAAATCGCAGCGGATGGTGCAAATCCTATGAGGTACGAGAGCGGTTACATGACCATCTGGTCAAGTTCCCCGATTTTTACAACGCAGAGATGGTGGAGGTGATACCCAATAACTTTGACTAACCAATTATTAGTTTCAGAACAATATTATTTGATTTAGATAAATAGTTAATTAAAGGACTAATGAAATGACTGATGTATCTGTAATAAATGACTTAACTTCTGCTCCGGCTAAAAAGAAATTCAGCAAGCTTGGTTTCCTTAAGGCACTGAAGGTGGCGCTGCCCGTTGCTACCGTCGCGGCATTATTCCCGGAAACCGTACTGGCTGCCTCCACGGGTAGTGATCTGATGGCCAGCGGCGACAATACCGTGAAGGGTACCTTCGGTAAGGACTCCAGCGTCGTTAAATGGGTGATCCTCGCAGAGGTGCTGGTCGGTGCCGTCATGTATATGACCACCAAGAACCTGAAGTTCCTGGCAGGCTTTGCCATTCTGTCGGTATTCATTACCGTCGGCATGGCCGTTGCCGGATATTAATGCCCCCCAGGGGTTAACACAGCTCTCCGTCTAATACCTGAAAACGTATTTATGGGCGCATCGCGCTCAGGGGAAGGCTTTGCCCTGAAAACGGCAGGCGGCTTATTCCGGCGCCTGCCGAGATACGGACTGAAATATGGCTGATGACTCTCTCAAAAAATACCGCTTTCCGGAAACGCTGACCAACCAGAGCCGCTGGTTCGGCCTGCCCGTGGACGAACTGATCCCGGCCGCCGTGTGTATTGGCTGGGGTTTCTGGACCCAGCACTACATCCCCGGAATTATCGCGGCGGTGCTGGCCTATCTCGCAATCAAGAAACTCAAGAAAGGGCGGGGGAGTTCCTGGCTGCGCGACCTCGTGTACTGGTATATGCCGACCGCGCTGCTGCGGGGAATATTTCACGACGTCCCGGACTCCTGCCACCGCCAGTGGATTAAATAAACGGAACTGAACAGATGGAACATGGAGCACGCCTCAGTACCCAACGCGTCATTGCCATCGGATTTATTTCGATGGGCACGCTGCTGCTTCTGAGCAGCATCACAAACGTTATTCAGGGCGTGAATAACTACCGCCTGCAGAACGAACAAAAAACGGTGGTCACGCCGATGTTGTTTCACGCGCCGTTCGCGGTGTCGCAGAACCAGTCTGACGCCTCCTACCTGCAGCAGGTTGCGCTGTCGCTTATTGCCCTGCGACTGAACGTGACGCCGGAGACCGTGAACGCGTCTCACGAACAGCTGCTCACCTACGTCCGCCCCGCCGCGCAGAACAATCTGAAGATTAAGCTCGCCGAGGATGCGAAACGCATCAGGGACAACAACGTTAACTCCGCCTTCTACATGACCAGCTTCCAGGTTTATCCCAACAGCAGCCGCGTGGACGTGCGCGGCCAGCTCAAAACTTGGATAGGCGACTCAAAACCCTATTCGGACCTTAAGCATTACGTACTCAAATTTGAACGCGAGGACGGAGTCAGCTGGCTCAGCCACTTCGGAGAAATCACTGATGAGAAGAAATAAGCGCCACAGCCTTCCCGCGCTGCTGCTGTTCGTTTGCGGCTACGGTATCGCTGCGCCTCAGGCTCAGAACGCAACGGTGGTGCCGCTCGCAAACGGCGGTCAGGCCAGCATTGCGCTGAGCAACACGGACCCGAACCTTTTCACCGTGGCGGGCGATCGCGTGACGGCCCTCACCAGTCTCGACGGCGAGCTGACCCGTCAGGAGCAGACTGCAAGCGGCGGCGTTATCGTCAGCACCCTGAACAAGAAACCCTTCACCTTCATCCTCGAAACCGAGCGCGGCCTGAACTTCTCGGTGCGTGCCGTACCGCGCGCGGGCGCGGGGAGAACGGTGCGTCTGGTCAGCGAGCTGTCCGGTACCGGCGAGAAGGCGGCTGGCTGGGAGACGTCCTCGCCGTATGAGGCAACCCTGGTCTCCCTGAGCCAGCACCTGATGGGCGGGACGTTGCCTGAGGGCTGGTATGAGCTTCCCGTTACCCGCGAGATGCTGACGCCGCCGCCGGGCCTGCAGGCAGGCGCAGAGCGCGTGTGGATCGGCAACCATCTCAAAGTGGTGCGTTACCGCGTCACGAACCGGACCACCTCTGCGCGAAACGTCTCGGAGAGTGACTTCTGGCAGAACGGTATCCGGGCGGTGATGTTTGCCGAACCGGCCCGCACTCTGATGGCCGGCGGCGCCATGCAGGTTTACATCATCAGCAGCGGGGAGACGAGCCGTGGCCAGTATTAACTCGGTTGTGAAGCGAAAGCAGTTTCTCTGGCTGGGGATCGTGCTGGCCACTGTCGGTGTGGTGGCCGGGGGCGGCTGGTATCTGGCTGAAGTTCGCTATGACAGTACCTCTCCTGCGGAGGGCGAAAGCGAACCTGCCCCGAACATGACGGGCGTGGTTGACAGCACCTTAGACGCGAAGGTGCAGCAGCACGCTACCACGGAGATGCAGGCCACAGCGTCTGACATGAAAAAACAGTACGGGCAGATGCGCCTCGAGCTGGACCTCCTCAGTAAGGAGCAGGCCAACTACCAGCACCAGATAGACAAACTTACCCAGGATAACGCGGCGCTGTCCGCGCAGGTCAGCGCGCTGGGCGTAAAACCGGTGACCGCTTCCGGTGAACCCGCGCCGCAGCCGCCGGTGCCTGCACCAGGTCCGGAGGGTGAACCACAGCCTGTGGCCTTCCCGCCGCAGACGCAGGGCGCGGTCCCCCCGCCGACCGCGTTCTATCCGGGCAACGGCGTAACGCTGCCGCCTCAGGTTCAGTACCAGCCCATACCGGTTCCTAACCAGCTGCATCGCCAGACGTTCAGCCGTGAGGAAAAAAAAGGGCCAGCCCTGCCTTACATCCCGTCCGGCAGCTTTGCCAAATCCATGCTCATTGAGGGCGCTGACGCCAACGCGTCCGTGACCGGCAACGAGTCCACGGTGCCGATGCAGCTGCGCATCACCGGACACGTTGAGATGCCCAACAGCAAAAACTATGACCTGACCGGCTGCTTTATCGGACTCGAGGCCTGGGGCGACGTCTCCAGCGAGCGCGCCATCGTGCGCACGCGCAACATCAGCTGCCTGAAGCACGGCGTCACCATCGACCAGCCTATTGCGGGGCACGTCAGCTTCATGGGCAAGAACGGTATCAAAGGCGAAGTGGTCATGCGCAACGGGAAAATCCTCGGCTGGGCGTGGGGCGCAGGCTTTGTTGACGGCATCGGGCAGGGCGTGCAGAGCGCCTCCCAGCCGTCGGTTGGCCTGGGTGCCACCGCCTCGCTGGGCGCGGGTGATGTCATGAAGATGGGTATCGGCGGCGGCGCGTCCAAAGCGGCGCAGACCCTCAGCGACTACTACATCAAGCGCGCTGAGCAGTATCACCCGGTTATCCCGATTGGAGCAGGTAACGAGGTGACCGTCGTCTTCCAGGACGGCTTCCAGCTGAAAACCATCAAGGAGCTGGCGCAGGAAAAAGAGGGGAGTAACGCCGGTGATGCTGAACGCAGCCCCGTGCCGCCTCCGTCCCTGCCGCAGGGCGGCATGAACGGTTTTAACACCGATCAGATGCTCAACCAGCTGGGCAAGCTTAGCCAGAGCCAGTTTATGCCAGCCGCAGGCTCTCAGTAACCCAACGGAAAGGAACCGATGATGAACAAGACACTGCCCTTCGCACTTTCACTGGCCGGCATCCTGATGCTGTCCGGCTGCGCCGGTACCGCGAGCGACTTTGAGTGTAATGCAACGACATCCGACACCTGCATAACCATCGAGCGGGCCAACGAGAAGGCTAAGCAACTGGAGGCAAGCGCGGTAAAGCCGGATGCGGCCGCGCTGCCACGCCTGGCTGAGGGTAACTTCCGCACGGTCTCTGCGCAGCCGCTGACGCCGCCTCCGGTTCCTGCTCTGTCCGTTGCGTCGGGAAGCGCGTCAGTATCCGGCGGACATTTTGTCGCTAACCCGTTTACGCGCTCCGCTGACCTGAAGCCCGTGAACAACACAGCTCCTGTCGTGGCACCGCAGCCGACACACGATTCCATCGTGAACCCGCGCCCGCTGCGCATGGGCGAGAAAACCGCCGGACTCTGGATTGCACCCTATATCGACACGCAGGACGTGTATCACCAGCCAGGCCGTGTGTTCTTCGTGGTGAAACCGTCAGCCTGGGGCAAGCCCCGCGTTAACTGACGTTCTGCCCGCCACCTGATGTGGCGGCCTTTATCAACGCAACAATCTGTCGTTATCACGCGTGCCCTGAAACGTGAAAAGGGATGGGCGGTAGCGTGTCCGGACGGCACAGAGCAGGAGGCGATATGGCCGATGAACTCGATCAGCTTCAGGAGCAGGAAGATCTGCTGACCCGGCTGCATATCCAGGCCGCCAGAGGGCGGTCAGGGACGACGGGACAGAGTCTCAACCATTGTGAAACCTGCGGGAGCGACATTCCGCAGGGACGGCGCGAAGCCATCCCCGGCGTCCGGGTATGCGTGGCGTGCCAGCAACATCAGGAATTTCAGTCAAAACAGTATCAGAGGTGGGGATGAGCAGGAGCACAGACTTGAAGGGACATTTCATGGTTGTGGGCAGTACAGGAAGCGGTAAAACACAGTACGCATCTGCGGTTTTGAAGGCGTATTGCACAGGCCGCGAGCGGGAAGAGTTGCTCAAATCCGATAACGAAAGGCAGGCAAAGACTATCAGAGAAAACTGCAACGTCTGGTTCCCGCTGAAAGGCGGAGGTGCAGAAAATGATGCTTAAGCTTGTGTCCAGATCCTTATACGCCGTTAAGTGGCTTGCATGGCTGCTGACGTATGCCGTTATTTTGCCTGCGGCCACGCTGATGCTGCTGATTGTTCTGCTGTTCCGGCTGGATAACTCCACTCCCGGAAAGGAACTGGCGCGTGAAATCGCCTCCGTCACCCGTGACGTCAGCCCCGGTGAATACCGCCTGTTAATCTGCCGGGATGAGCCTTTCCCGCCTTTTAATCCTGCACTTGTGAAAGATAAGTCGACTGCCGGCAGCGCGCCTGTCGCATTTTATGCCATATGCCAGAAGCAGGAGAGCGTTATCACCGATGCAAACGGATATGCCGCGCATATAGACGGCGTGCTGAGCACTGGTAAAGGGATATGGCTGGTGATGTCCATCGTCTTTGCCGGACTGGCGCTGCTAATGAAACGCAGACCTGTCTTCAGGCTGTACGGTCAGTTGCGTTCAGATCTGGTTCGCTACGGTACACCTGCAGGCAAAAAGGAGGATGGCCGTGAGTAATCCCCTGGATACCGTCACCCGCACGGTCAACTCGCTGCTGACGGCGCTGAAGATGCCCGATGAGTCCTCTGAGGCGAACGACGTCCTCGGCCAGATGCGCTTCCCGCAGTTCAGCCGCCTGCTGCCGTACCGCGACTACGACGCCGAGACCGGTCTCTTCATGAACGAGAAAACGATGGGCTTCATGCTGGAGGCGCAGCCCATCAACGGTGCCAACGAGACCATCGTCTCGTCGCTGGAAAACCTGATGCGCACCAAGCTGCCCCGCGAAGTGCCCGTTGCCATCCATCTGGTATCCAGCAACCTGGTCGGACACGACATCGAATACGGCCTGCGCGAGCTCTCCTGGACGGGTGAGCAGGCCGAAAAATTTAACGCCATCACACGCGCCTACTATCTGAAGGCCGCAGAGGAGGGTTTCCCGCTACCTGAGCACCTGAACCTGCCGTTGACGCTGCGCAACTATCGCGTCTACATCTCCTGCAGCGTGCCCCGCAAGCGCGGCAGCAAGGCCAGCGTGATGGAGATGGAGAACCAGGTGAAGATTATCCGCGCCTCGCTGCAGGGGGCGCAGATCGCCACGCGCAGCGTGGATGCGGACGTCTTTATCCGCATCGCGGGCGAGATGATTAACCACAACCCCGACGCGCTGTATCCGACGGCGCGCGAGCTCGACCCGCTCAAGGATCTGAACTACCAGTGCGTGGACGACACCTTTGACCTGAAGGTAAAAGCCGACCATATGACGCTGGGCCTGCGCGAAAACGGCCGCAACAGCGCCGCGCGCATCATGAACTTCCAGCTGACCAAAAACCCGGAGATGGCCTTCCTGTGGAACATGGCCGACAACTACAGCAACCTGCTCAACCCGGAGCTGTCCGTATCGTGCCCGTTTATCCTGACGCTGGTCCTGAGCGTTGAGGATCAGGTGAAGGCGCAGAACGAGGCCAACCTGAAGTTTATGGATCTCGAGAAAAAGTCCAAAACCAGCTATGCCAAGTTCTTTCCGGGCGTGGAACAGGAGGCGAAGGAGTGGGGCGATCTGCGCCAGCGTCTGTCTTCGGGGCAGTCCTCGCTGGTGAGCTACTTCCTGAACATGACCGTCTTCTGCCGCGACGACCAGGAGGTCGCGCTGAAGGTGGAGCAGGACGTGCTGAACAGCTTTCGTAAGAACGGCTTTGAGCTGATTTCCCCGCGCTTTAACCATATGCGCAACTTCCTCGTGAATCTGCCTTTTCTGGCGGGCGGCGGCCTCTTTAAGCAGCTGCGAGAGTCCGGGGTGGTGCAGCGCGCGGAAAGCTTCAACGTGGCCAACCTGATGCCGGTAGTGGCGGACAGCCCGCTTACCTCCTCCGGCCTGCTGGCGCCGACCTACCGCAACCAGCTGGCGTTCATCGACCTGTTCAGCCGCGGCATGGGCAACACCAACTTCAACATGGCGGTGTGCGGCACCTCGGGGGCCGGTAAGACCGGGCTTATCCAGCCCCTGATACGCAGCGTTATCGACTCCGGCGGCTTTGCCGTGGTGTTCGACATGGGCGACGGCTACAAGTCCCTGTGCGAGAACATGGGCGGGGTATACCTCGACGGCGAAACGCTGAAGTTCAACCCGTTCGCCAACATTACGGACGACAACATCGACGAGATGGCCGAGCGCCTGCGTGACCAGTTGTCGGTCATGGCCAGCCCCAACGGCAACCTCGACGAGGTGCATGAAGGCCTGCTGCTCAAGGCGGTGAAGGCCACCTGGCTGACGAAGAAAAACCAGGCGCGTATCGATGACGTGGTGGACTACCTGAAGATGGCCCGCGACAGCGAAGAGTATGAAGGCTCTCCGACCATCCGCAGCCGTCTCGATGAGATGGTGGTGCTGCTGAACCAGTACACCCGTGACGGCGTGTACGGCAGCTACTTTAACTCCGACGAGCCGTCCCTGAGGGACGACGCCCGGATGGTGGTGCTGGAGCTGGGCGGGCTGGAGGACAGGCCGTCCCTCCTGGTGGCGGTCATGTTCTCGCTCATTCTCTATATCGAGAACCGCATGTACCGCACGCCGCGCAGCCTGAAGAAGCTGAACGTTATCGATGAAGGCTGGCGCCTGCTGGACTTTAAAAATGACAAGGTCGGGACCTTCATTGAGAAGGGCTACCGCACCGCGCGTCGCTACACCGGCTCGTACATCACCATCACGCAGAACATCGTCGACTTCGACTCGGAGACCGCCTCCAGCGCCGCCCGCGCGGCCTGGGGGAACTCGTCCTACAAAATTATCCTCAAGCAGTCGGCTAAGGAGTTTGCCAAGTACAACCAGCTGTACCCGGACCAGTACTCTCAGCTGCAGCGCGACATGATTGCCCGTTTTGGCAGCGCCAAGGACAACTGGTTCAGCAGCTTCATGCTTTCGGTTGAGCACCTCACGTCCTGGCACCGCCTGTTCGTCGACCCGCTCAGCCGGGCTATGTACTCCTCCGACGGCCCGGACTTCGAGTTTGTGCAGCAGCGCCGCCGCGAGGGCGCAAGCATTCATGAAGCGGTATGGGAGCTGGCCTGGAAAAAGTCCGGACCGGAGATGGCCTCGCTGGAGCGCTGGCTGGAAGAACATGAAGGGAAGAAAACAGCATGAAAAAACGCACGTTGATCGCTGCCTCGCTGATTGCCGGCACGCTGCTTGCCAGCGCGGGCGTCAGCTGGCTGACCTGCCGCCTCAGTATGCCCGTCGTGGCCGCCTTTAACATGAAGTCGACCGTGGATGCCTTCTTCGACAGCGCGAGCCGCCTGTCGCTCGACGAGGCGCAGACGAAGGCGCTCTCGGAGCGCTTTAACGCCTCGCTGGAGGCCAGCCTGCGCGACTGGCAGGTGCGCCATCGTGGCCTGATCCTGGTCGCTCCCGCCGTGGTGCAGGGCGCGCCCGACATCACGCGGGAAATCCAGACCGACGTGGCCCGCCGGATGAAGGAGGGGGCGTGACGCGCGCCCTTGCCCTGAGCCTGATGCTGCTGAGTTCCGTCACGGCCGCGTCAGATCTTGGTACCTGGGGCGACCTGTGGCCGGTGGCCGAGCCGGACATGCTGACCGTGATTGAAGGGCGCCTGCAGGCGCTGCAGCAGTCCGGTGAAATGGACAAAAAGATGGGGGAGTTCAGGGAGCGGGTGGTGCGCAACAGCCAGCGCCCGCCGCCCGTGGCGGGCATCACTCGCGCGGTGCGCTACGAGAAGCGCTGGTTTGATCCGAGCGTGCGGGTGGACAGGGACCTGGCCGACGGCCACGGCAACGTCTTCGCCCGCGCCGGACAGGTGTTTAACCCGCTGGAGGTGGTGCCCTTTAACCAGACGCTGCTGTTTATCGACGGCGATGACCGCGACCAGCTGGCGTGGGCCGGACGCCAGAAGCCCACCACGCTCGTATCGCGCATTATCCTGGTGAAGGGCAATATTCCGCAGACCTCGGAGGCGCTCGACAGCCGGATCTTCTTCGATCAGAACGGTGCGCTCACCGCGCGCTTTGGCATCAGCCAGGTCCCGGCGCGGGTGACGGCTGCACCGAGCGGCCTGCGCCTGCAGGTGGAAATTATCCCGCCGGAGATGACGAAGTACGATGCGGGAGGTACGCCATGAGGACGCTGTTCACCGCACTCATCGGGCTGCTGCTCTGGGGAAACAGCCAGATCGCTGCAGCCGACGCCGCCTGCGACGGCAATTTCGTCAATCCGATCACCGATATCTGCTGGCGCTGCATGTTTCCGCTTTCGCTCGGCAGCACCGCGGTAACGGGGGGAGACCTGCCCGACACGAAGAATCCCGGCAGCCCCATCCAGATCTGCCCGATGACGCCGGTGGCGCGTATTGGCCTCGCCATCGGGTACTGGGAGCCGATGGCGCTGACCGACGTGACCCGATCGCCGGGCTGCATGGTGAACCTCGGCGGCTTCTCCATTAACCTCGGCAAAATGGGCATGGGAACCGCGAAGAAAGATGACAAGGCGGTTAACGGCGCGTTCTACCACGTCCACTGGTACAAGTACCCGCTGACGTACTGGCTGAACATCATCACCTCCGTGGGGTGTCTCGAGGGCGGGGACCTGGACATTGGCTACCTGTCCGAGATCGACCCGACCTGGGGGGACAGCGCCCTGACCTCCATCCTCAACCCGGAGGCGGTCGTTTTTGCCAACCCTGTCGCCCAGGGCGCGTGCGCGGCGGATGCCATTGCCAGCGCGGCGAAAACCGCCGTGGATGCGCTGTTCTGGTGTGCCGGCTCTCAGGGTTCGATGTATCCCTTCAACGGCTGGGTGAGCAACGAGTCCAGCCCTCTGCAGTCGTCGGTGCTGGTCAGCGAGCGTATGGCGTTCAAGCTGCACCGCCAGGGACAAATCATGGAAAGCATCGGTGAGGATACGAAAGTCTGTAACGAATATCCCTCCCCGATCATCCCCAAGACGCGCTGGCGCTATCAGATGGTGAACACCCATCCGGACGTGGCGCAGTGCCATCCCTTCGGCCGGACGGTGACCCGCTGGGAAGCGGGACGTAACCCGCCGAACACGAAGAAAAACTACGGCTATCTGCTCTGGCGCAAGCGTAACTGCGTCTTCCTCTGAGAAAAGGACCCCTCATGAATATCAGGAACGTATCAGGATTACTGCTGGTAACGCTCTGCGGCACAGCGTCTGCAGACACTGAGTCAGACCGCGCGTTTATCCGCGACCAGGAAACCTTCAGCCAGCAGCTGCGCCAGCAGGATCGCGGCGCGCTGGGTGACATGCTTTCGCGGCAGGTACAGCAAAATCCGCTGTCAGCGGACGACACCCGCTTTATTGGCGATCTGAAGCAGCGCCAGCAGGAGGCTCAGCAGGATAAGCCCACGCACGGGGCGCTGTATTTCGTCTCCTTTGCCATTCCGGAAACCGGGCTGAAGCGCATGCTGACCGAGGCACGTCGCTACGATATCCCCGCCGTGCTGCGCGGGATGGTCAGGAACGACATGAAAGCGACCGCTGATGCGGTCATGTCGCTGGTCCAGGACGGCAGCGCCTCCGGCGTGGCCATTGATCCCACCCGCTACCGCGAGTACGGCATCACCAGCGTGCCGTCCCTGGTGGTCTACTGTCAGGCAGGCCACGACGTGATACGCGGCAACTTGCGCCTGAAGCAGGCACTCGGGAAAGTGGCGGAGCAGGGAGACTGCAGGGACGAGGCGAGGGCGCTCCTCGCTAAGGGAGAGGGCGCATGAAACGACACGTACTCACCCTCGCACTGCTGGCACTAATGTTCAGCTCTCACGTCAGGGCTGATGCCGATTCGCAGTACAAAGCCGGATCGGACTTCGCCAGGCAGATTAAGGGGCAGGGGGACAGCAGCCTGACGAACTTCAACCCGTCGGCCACGCTTCCGGACTACACCGCTTCGCCTTCAGAGACAAAATACTACGGTGGCGTGACGGCAACCGGGGACGGGGCGCTGAAGGCGGACGCAGCCACGGGCTGGACGACCAATGAGGCCACGAAGGCGGTGACCGACTCTTTCATCAATAACCCGAAGGAGGCCATCTCTCAGGATGCGCCGTTCATCACCGCGAGTAAGGACGTGCAGGGCCGCGCTGACAGCATCATCGGCCAGACGGGGCAGCTGCAGTGCAGCGCGCAGAACATCAGCCGCAGCGAGTTCACCAACTATACCTGCGAGCGCGACCTGCTGGTCGAACAGGCCTGCACCCGCACGGCCAGCATCACAGGCCACTACGAAAGCACGACGGTTACGCGCACGTACACGGTTCCCAACAGCGACTTTACCTACAGCTACGACGGTAACAAGACGGTGAATTTCAGCTTCCGCGCACCGGCCACCGGAACCGTGCTGAGCGCGTCGGTTGCCGTCCACTTCAACGACAAAAACATGTATTACGGCTTTTCATGGTGGGGCGTGAACACCGAATCGGTCGCCAGAAGAGACAATACGTGGGCGCTGCCGGGCGCCGCGGGCGCCTCGCTGACCGCCGGACAACCTTCGCCGTCAGGCTCCATGCTTAACAAAAACTGCTATAGCGGCAAGCAGTCCCGCTGCCAGGAGTACGCCCGCAAAACGCTGTCATGGATGCAGGGCGGCTCTGAGGCGTGGATGACGGCGACCGTTACCATGCAGGTGACCGACAAAAAATGGGTGCCGGACGTGGTCTGGAGCGAGCACTGTCCGTTCAGCAAGAGTGAGGGCACCCTGAAGAAAACCGAGTGCATCTCGCCGGGCAGCACGAAGACGGTGGTTGTCGACGGCACAACCTATCCGGTGACGCAGGCCTGCTGGCAGTACCGCGACACGTACATGACCCAGGCGGCCGATAACGGCAGCTGCAAAACGTATACGGATAACGCCGCCTGCACGCTCGCCTCGCGCAGCTGCGCCTTCACGGCCGAAGAGGGCAGCGGATGCCTTCATGAATACGCCACGTACTCCTGCGAAACGCGGACCGCCGGCAAGGTCATGATTTGCGGCGGGGATACGTTCTGCCTCGACGGCGAGTGCGATCGGGCGCAGCAGGGCGCCAACAACGACTTTGCGCCGGTGGTCTCGGCGCTTGCGGCTCTGGCCGCGGCGGGTAAGGACGTGGCCGCGATAAACAGCGTTAACGTCCGCGCCTTCACCGGAAGCGCGAAGTTCTGCAAGAAGTTTGCGGCGGGCTTCAGCAACTGCTGCAAGGACTCGGGCTGGGGCCAGGACGTCGGCCTTGCCAGCTGCAGCAGCGACGAGAAGGCGCTCGGCAAGGCAAAAGAGAAAAAGCTGACGGTAAGCGTCGGGGAGTTCTGCTCGAAGAAGGTGCTGGGCGTGTGCCTGGAGAAGAAGCGCAGCTACTGCCAGTTTGACTCAAAGCTTGCACAGATTGTTCAGCAGCAGGGCCGCAACGGCCAGCTGCATATCGGGTTCGGCAGCGCCAGCAGCCCGGACTGCCGCGGCATCACGCAGACCGAGCTGCAGCGCATTAAGTTCGACGTGCTGGACTTCACCAGCTTCTTCGAGGACCTGCAGAACAACCAGAAAATCCCGGACAACGATGTCCTGACTCAACGCGTGCGTGAGGAAATTGCCGCACAGCTGAAGGCGAACTGAGGAGGCCCCATGAATAAACGCACGTTAATCAGCATCGTTATGGGGCTGACGGCGGTGATGCCGGTCCTGCCGCTGTCGGCCAGGGACGCGGGCTGGCAGTGGTACAACGAGAGCCATAAGCGCCCTGATACCGAAAACACGGCCACGCCACCGCCATCAGCCCCGCAGGACATCATGGAAAAACTCGCCATGCTTCAGCAGGCCACGAAGCGCGCCATGTACGAGGCCATTCTGTATCCGGGCGTGGAGAATTTTACCCGCTACTTCCGGCTGCAGAACTACTGGACGCAGCAGGCCGGACTGTTCTCGATGAGCGCGAAAAAGGCGATGCTCGAACACCCGGAGCTGGACTATAACCTGCAGCACAGCCACTACAACGGCACGGTGCGCAACCAGCTGGCCGCCGACTTTGCCGACCAGCGCCGCGCTATCGAAACCCTGGCGCAGCACTACGGCGTGATGTTCTTCTACCGCGGGCAGGACCCGATAGACGGCCAGCTGGCGCAGGTGATCAAGAACTTCCGCGAGACCTATCATCTCAGCGTCATTCCGGTTTCGGTGGACGGCATAGTGAACCCGCTGCTGCCGGACACCCGTATGGACGGCGGGCAGGCGGAGCGCCTCGGCATCCGCCACTTCCCGGCCCTGATGCTGGCCGACCCGAAAAGCGGCACCGTCAAACCCGTTTCCTACGGATTTATCAGCCAGGACGACCTGGCGAAGCAGTTCCTCAACGTTTCGACCGATTTCGCCCCCACCTTTTAAAACAGGGAAAGTTTGCATGCGCAAGTTTCGTTTTCGCCTGCCCGAGTTCGACGCGCCCGGATTATGGGTATTGAGTCTCGGGATATGGTTTCACATCGTGTCGCGCCTGGTGCGCTCCAGTCCCGCTATGGCCATCACGCTGGCGCAGATAATCGGCCTGTCGATGGCGCTGTGGGGCGGCTACCGCATCGTTAACCGATGGATAGCCCTGGCCCGCGAGGCAGAGAAACAGCAGGCGGAGGGTGAACATCATGACCGTTAATCGCCTTATTGCTGCTCTTACTCTCGCACTCAGTATGCAGGCGCCCGCCTCCACGCTGGATGAAATCAGGTCGTTGTGGAACCCGCAGGGCATACGTGCAACGACCGACGCGCAGCATGCGGATGCTGACGCCGCACGACCCGCGCCCGCCAGGGCACCCGTCTGGTACCGCCTCAGCAACGGACGGCAGGTTAACCTGGCTGACTGGAAGGTGGTGCTGTTCATGCAGGGGCAGTGTCCCTACTGCCAGAAGTTCGATCCGGTGCTGAAGTCGCTTTCGCAGCAGGTTGGCTTCGGGGTGATGGCCTACACCATCGACGGTCAGGGCGACACGGCCTTCCCGGAGGCCCTGCCCGCGCCGCCGGAGGTGATGAAAACCTTCTTCCCTAATCTGCCCGTGGCGACCCCGACCACCTTCCTTGTGAACGTAAACACCCTTGAAGCCCTGCCGCTGCTGCAGGGTGCCACCGATGAACAGGGCTTTATGGCCCGCCTGGACACCGTCCTTCAGATGCGCGGAGCGCAATGATGATGAAAATATTCAGACGCCGGTTGATCCCTGCCTGCATGCTTCTCGCATGTTCAGCAACCGTTAATGCAGACGTGAACAGCGACATGAACAGCTTCTTTAACAAGCTGGGCTTTGCGTCCAATACCAGCCAGCCTCAGGTCTGGCAGGGGCAGGCCGCAGGCTATGCCACGGGCGGCTCGCTCTATGCCCGTACCCAGGTAAAAACCGTCCAGCTGGTCTCCATGTCGTTACCCGACATCAATGCCGGGTGCGGAGGCATTGACGCCTACCTCGGCTCGTTCAGCTTCATCAACAGCGACCAGCTGCAGCGCTTTGCCAAGCAGATTATGTCCAACGCGGCGGGATACTTCTTTGACCTCGCCCTGCAGACCACGGTGCCGGAAATCAAGACGGCAAAGGACTTCCTGCAGAAGATGGCCAGCGACATTAACAGCATGAACCTCAGCTCCTGCCAGGCGGCGCAGGGGATTGTCGGCGGGCTGTTCCCGCGAACCCAGGTCTCCCAGCAGAAGGTCTGTCAGGACATTGCCGGTGAAAGCAACATGTTTGCAGACTGGGCGGCATCCCGCCAGGGCTGCACCGTGGGGGGCAGCCTCGATAAGGTGCGCGACAAGGCCGGGGAAGAGGACAAAGAGCGCATCACCAAAAATATCAACATCATCTGGCATGCGCTGGGCAAGAACGGCATGTTCAGCGACAACAAGGAGCTGAGGGAATTCATCATGACCCTCACAGGCACCCTGATTTTTGACGAGAAGGGAAACGTCACCCCGCTTCCGGCCCGTACCACCGACCGCGACATCATTAAGGCGGTGATGGAGGGCGGGACGGCCAGGATTTACCACTGCAACGACAGCGAGAAGTGCCTGAAGGTGGCCGCCGACGCGACCGTCACCATCACCGAGAAGAACGCGCTCAAAAGTCAGATAAAGGACATTCTGTCCAGCATCCAGAACAAGGCCGCAGCTGACGCCGCGCTGACCGACAAGGAAAAGGGCTTTATCTCCGGCACCACCATTCCGGTCTTCAGGTACCTGGTGGACCCGATGATGCTGGGCGTCTCGGACAGCCTCGTCTACCAGCTGACGGACTATATCGGCTACGACATCCTGCTGCAGTACATCCAGGAAATGGTGCAGCAGGCGCGGGCCATGATGGCAACGGGCAACTATGACCAAGCCGTTATCGACAGCATCAATAATAACCTGAACGAGGCCACGCGCCTTATCGCGTCCTTCCAGACTCAGGTGCAGGTGCAGCAGGACGCGCTGCTGGTCGTGGACCGCCAGATGAGCTACATGCGCCAGCAGGTCTCGGCGCGCATGCTGCAGCGCTATCAGAACAACTATCACTTCGGGGGGGCGCGCTGATGCAGGCCATATACGTGATTGCGGGCGGAGAGTGGCTGAGCCAGACGCTGAACGCGATAGTGACTTTCATGAACACCGACAGCTGGGCCATCATCCGCCGTATCGTGACCGCGCTCTCGGTGCTGGTCGTGGCCGTCTCCTGGCTGCGCCGCCATAACATTATGGACATGCTGGGCTGGATAGCCACGATCGTTCTGATGTCCCTGCTGGTCAGCGTGCGCACGCCGGTCCAGATTATCGATAACAGCGACCTGACGAAGGTGTACCAGGTGGACAACGTGCCCGTCGGGCTGGCGCTGCCGGCGTCGCTGACAACAAAAATCGGTTATGCCCTGGTGCAGGGTTACGAAATGGTCTTTTCACAGCCGGACAGCGTGACCTACAGCAAGACCGGCATGCTGTTTGGCGCCAACCTGGTCTCGCGCAGCACCGATTTTATGTCGAAGAATCCGGAAATCGCCACGCTGTTCCCGGACTACGTGCAGAACTGCGTGATGGGGGATATCTTCCTCAACGGGAAGTACACCCTTGACGAACTGATGAACAGCACCGATCCCTACACCATCATCTTCTCTAAACCCAGTCCGCTGCGTCAGGTACCGAACTATAAAAATTTTACGACCACCGGTGATAACGGACAAACGGAGATAAAGGCATTTTTATCCTGCGAAGAAGCTGCTGTCATCCTCAAACAAAAACTGGGTCTTGATACCCAGACCGGGGGAAAAAGCTGGAGCTACTACGCGCGCTGGATCTTTGGCGGTCGTCCGAACCCCGATCTCCTGCTGAACCAGATGCTGGGCGAGAGCTACAGCTACTTCTACAATTCCGGGCAGAGCGCCTCGCAGATAATCCGTCAGAACGTGACGATGAACGCCCTGCGCGACGGCATCATGGGTTATGCGGCCCGCAACGGCGACACATCGAGTCTGCTGAATATCGCCACCACGTCCTCAATGGAGAAGCAGCGCCTGGCGCACGCGACGGTCGGGCAGGTGGCCCTGCGCTCCCTGCCGATGTCCCAGACGCTGATTGTGGGGCTGACCATCGGTATCTTCCCGCTGATGGTGCTGGGCGGCATGTTTAACGCGGTGACGCTTAACGTGCTGAAGGGCTACGTGATGGCCATTATGTGGGTGCAGAGCTGGCCGCTGCTCTACGCCATTCTGAACAGCTGCATGACGTTCTACGCGAAGGCTAACGGCTCGCCGGTGGTGCTCTCTGAGCTGTCGCAGGTTCAGCTGAAATACTCGGACCTTGCCACGACCGCGGGCTACCTGTCGATGCTCATTCCGCCGCTGGCGTGGGGCATGCTGAAAGGGCTGGGCTCCAGCTTCTCAAGTCTCTACAGCCACCTGGCGTCCTCGGCTATCAGCCCGGCGGCAACGGCGGCAGCGGGAGCGGTGGACGGCAACTACTCCTATGCGAACATGCAGACCCATAACGTCAGCGGGAACAGCTGGAATACCAACAGTTCGACAATGTACGGCCAGATGAGTCAGCAGCTGGGCAACGGGGCCACGTCCACCCAGATGCGCGACGGCAGTACGGTGACGGACTCCACTCAGGCGGCAAGTAAAATGCCGGTGAGCATGAATTTCTCACGTCAGATTGCCAGCGCACAGCAGCAGATGGCCAGAGAGTCGGAATCAAAAGCCGAAACGGCTCTGCAGGGTTTTAACAGCAGCGTCACCAGTGCCTGGAACACCCTGAAGCAGTTTGGTACAACCGCTGGTAACAGTTCCTCAATGACCAGTGGGGCAGATAACACACAGAGCTCACAGGATTCAATCATGCGCAGTCAGATGATGAGTGCGGTGGATGCCAGAGCCAAATCCGACCATGTAGGGCAGGATGTTGCGTTCCAGCGCCTGATGGATGAAAGCAGCAGAGGAACACTGTCAGGAGAGGTATACGCGAGTGGAAAAGTGAATACCGGCGACCAAGCGTTTGGCAAGATAGGTAAATGGGCCACTGGCGTAAGTTTCGAAGCAGGAGGTAAGGTTTCTGCTGGCGTTTCAGGCTCAACCGGCTCGACTGATTCAGTTTCAAGCGGAGGCAAACACAGTCAGGATAACAGTAGCACGCAGAGCGCACAGAGTTCCCGTGACTTTAAAGAGGCTTTCGATCACTTTACCAGCCGTAAGACCAGTCAGTCAGGTAGCCATACTGACAACAATGCTGCGACTAAGATGGAACAATTCTCAGCTTCGCTGAGCAGTGCTAAAAACAGCTACGATCAGTACACAACAAGCAAAACACGCAGTCATGAATATGCGGAGATGGCATCACGGACAGAAAGCATGAGCGGACAGATGAACGAGGATCTCAACCAGTTGTTTGCGCAGTACGTTCGCAAGCAATCACCACATGATGCAGATACCCTTTTGACTGACACTTCTTCACCTGAAATCGCCCAGAAGCGTAGAGAACTCGCATGGGGGTTTGTTCAGGATACCGTGCAACCTCAGGTTGATAGTGATTACCAGTCAGCTGGCGCTAGTTTGGGGCAAAATATGGGAAATACCCCGCAGGGTGGCGGCGGTGCTGGTGCCGTTCGGAATGATTACAGTCATCACGACAGTGAGGTAGATAAGATGGCTCAGGAATCTGGTATTAAGGGGAATGTTGGCGAAGGGGTGGATACGATGATCCGCGAAAACAATGTCTCTCAGAATGAAGCCAGTGATTCTATTAAAAATGCACAAGATGATTTAAATAAGGAGAGTGTTGTGTTAGAAAATGATAAATCTAATAGCGAATACTCATTTACGCAAAACTTTAAGCAAGAGATGGATGGGCAGTTAAGGAGCGCTATAGGGAATGATAGAGAAAAAATAGAAAAATCGGCGAAGGAACTGTTAGGAGGAGATAAACGTGACTAATTTAACACATCAAGTTATACAAAAAGAAATTAGAGACCTTAGGGAACTATTTACTCATAAAAGTATAGTTGTGCCAGGCGTTTGGGAATGTGTCAGACCTGGTTTTTTGACCATGCTGTGGATGGCTGCAGTTCCTGCGATAACTGGCTATGCTTTTAGCGATAGAAGCACGTTGTGGTTTACAAGTCCGCTGAGTCTTGTTATCACTGTGTTTTTCATGGCCTGTACAGCAAACAGCAGGGCTTTATATCTGTCAATTCCAGAATCATTCAGAAAGAACAGTCTGATATTCAGCGTGTTAGGCGATAAGCTGCGGGCTTATTATGTTGTGTATTCGACGTTATACATAATAGCCGTTATTGCATGCGGTGCTTCAGGCTTAGGCGGTGTTTGGTCGTTTGTTTGGGCGATTAGCAGCGCTTTTCTATTTGTCTTTGCTTTAAATTTTGATCTGAGTCGCTATCAGTTAAGCGCATTGTCTGATCTTATCATTGCTGCGAAAGAGAGCCAGATTAATACACAGGAACAATCCGTATCAAAAGAGACTCAATAACAGTCCTTTTAAGTAAAATAATCATATCTCATAATATTAAGAATTTTCCAAAATGCCTGCCAGTTCCGGCGGGAATCTACACTGCTGTTTACTTTTAACAAGGAATTCAGGATGAAGTTAAAGAAAATTGCCTCTATTGTTATTCTTGGTTCAGTTATTTCCCTATCTGGATGTGGTGCGATGAGTACAGCAATCAAGAAACGTAACCTCGAGGTTAAAACTCAGATGAGTGAAACCATCTGGCTGGAGCCTTCCTCGGAACGCACCGTTTATCTGCAAATCAAAAATACCTCTGACAAAGACATGAGCGGGCTGCAGGCTAAGGTCGCTGACGCGGTTAAAGCCAAAGGCTATCAGGTCGTCTCTTCTCCGGACAAAGCCTACTACTGGATTCAGGCCAACGTGCTTAAAGCCGATAAAATGGACCTGCGCGATGCACAGAGCTGGCTGAGTCGCGGCTATGAAGGTGCTGCAGCCGGTGCTGCGCTGGGTGCGGGGATTACGGCCTACAACTCCAGTTCAGCCGGTGCCACATTAGGCGTCGGGCTTGCCGCCGGCCTGGTCGGCATGGCTGCAGACGCTATGGTTGAAGACATCAACTACACCATGATCACTGACGTGCAGATTGCTGAGCGCACCAACGCGGTCGTCACCACTGACAACGTTGCTGCGCTGCGTCAGGGTACATCAGGTGCCAAAATCCAGACCAGTTCAGAGCAGGGAAATCAGCATAAGTACCAGACCCGTATCGTGTCCAACGCGAACAAGGTCAACCTGAAGTTCCCGGAAGCCCAGCCGGTTCTTGAAGAACAGCTTGCCAAATCCGTGGCCAACATTCTCTGACAGGCCTGGCAGGGCGGACCCGCCGCCCTGCCACTCTGAGCACTACCTCCCGCTTTTCAACGCTAACGCTTTATGGCTGCACAAATTCTTTGTGCGGCCATAAAGGGTTGCCGGCATCGCCGGAATAGTTTGCCCTTACCGCCAGTGTGACGGCACTCACCTTCTCTACCGGACCGACATCATGAGTTTTAATGCCAAGGATATGACCCAGGGCGGTCAGATCGCGAGCATGCGCATCCGCATGTTCAGCCAGATCGCCAACATCATCTTGTACTGCCTCGTTATTCTCTTCGGGATAATCGTCGCCCTGACGCTGACGGTGAAGCTGTCGTGGCAGACGTTCGTTAACGGCATGGCCTGGTACTGGTGCCAGATGCTTGCCCCCATGCGCGATATTTTCAAGTCGCAACCGGTATATACGATCCGGTACTACGGGAAAGAACTTAAGTACAACGCGCAGCAGCTGCTGCAGGACAAGTACGTTGCCTGGTGTGCCGACCAGGTCTGGGCCGCTTTCATCCTCGCGGCCATCATTGCGGCCGTGATCTGCGTTATCGCCTTCTTCGTCACCACCTGGATTCTGGGCCATCAGGGCAAACAGCAGAGCGAGGATGAGGTCACGGGCGGACGCCAGCTGACCGACGATCCCAAAGAGGTGGCCAGAATGCTGAAGCGCGACGGTCTGGCCTCCGATATCAAAATTGGTGATTTGCCGCTTATCAAAAACTCGGAAATACAGAACTTCTGCCTGCACGGTACCGTCGGATCGGGTAAGTCTGAGGTTATCCGCCGCCTGATGAACTACGCCCGCAAGCGCGGCGATATGGTCATCGTCTACGACCGTTCCTGCGAGTTTGTGAAAAGCTACTATGACCCGGCGATCGACAAGATACTTAATCCGCTGGATACGCGCTGCGCGGCCTGGGATTTATGGCGCGAGTGCCTGACTCAGCCTGACTTCGATAACGTCTCTAATACCCTCATCCCGATGGGCACAAAGGAAGACCCCTTCTGGCAGGGCTCCGGTCGCACCATCTTTGCCGAAGCCGCCTACCTGATGCGTAACGACAAGGACCGCAGCTACAGCAAACTCGTGGATACGCTGCTCTCCATCAAAATAGAGAAGCTGCGCTCTTACCTGCAGAATTCACCTGCAGCGAACCTGGTTGAGGAGAAAATCGAAAAGACGGCCATCTCCATTCGTGCGGTGCTGACCAACTACGTTAAGGCCATCCGCTATCTGCAGGGCATCGAGCACAACGGCGAGTCCTTCACTATCCGCGACTGGATGCGCGGCGTACGCGAGGACGGCCGGAACGGCTGGCTGTTCATCTCCTCCAATGCCGACACCCACGCTTCCCTGAAGCCGGTTATCTCCATGTGGCTGTCTATTGCCATTCGTGGCCTGCTGGCCATGGGGGAGAACCGCAACCGGCGCGTCTGGATTTTTGCCGACGAGCTGCCAACCCTGCACAAGCTGCCGGACCTGGTTGAGATCCTGCCGGAGGCGCGTAAGTTCGGCGGCTGCTACGTTATCGGCATCCAGTCCTACGCCCAGCTGGAGGATATCTACGGGCAGAAGCCAGCGGAAACGCTGTTCGACGTGCTGAACACCCGAGCGTTCTTCCGCTCGCCCTCGCGCAACATCGCAGAATTTGCCGCCGGTGAAATCGGTGAGAAAGAAATCCTCAAGGCCTCTGAGCAGTATTCCTATGGTGTGGACCCGGTGCGTGACGGCACCTCGGTCGGCAAGGATATGGAGCGCGTGACGCTGGTTAGCTACTCCGATATCCAGACGCTGCCCGATCTGTCCTGCTACGTCACCCTTCCCGGACCGTATCCGGCGGTGAAGATGGATCTGCAATATCAGGAGCGCCCGAAGGTGGCCCCCGAGTTTATCCAACGCCATATTGATGACAAGGCCGAGCAGCGCCTCAATGCGGCACTCGCGGCCCGTGAGGCGGAGTCCCGAAGCGTGGCCATGCTTTTCGAGCCGGATGCGGAAGCCGTTGCTCCGGCGTTCAGCCCGGAGAATGCTGGTCAGCCACAGCAGCCACAGCAGCCACAGCAGCCACAGCAGCCACAGCAGCCAGCGGAGTGTCCGGCTCCGGTGGCTGCAGCCGCTACAACAGCTGCCGTCGCGGGTACCGGCGGAACGGAGTCAATGCTTGAGACAAAAGCGGAGGAGGCAGAGCAGCTACCGCCAGGCATCGATGAAACTGGCGAGGTTATTGATATGAGCGCATGGGAAGCCTGGCAGGCGGAGCAGGACGAGATGTCCCCGCAGGAGCGGCAGCGGCGCGAGGAGGTGAACATCAATGTTCACCGGTCGCATGATGAGGATCTTGAGCCAGGAGGTTATGTTTAATGCTGAAATTAACACCAGTCTTCAGTACGAAGCCCCGGTATACGCTCAAACTCCTTGATATTATTTGTCACTACGATCAGTCCGCGACTTCGCGCATGGCCTGCAATCATTTGATCATAAGGGCCAACAGGAGTTCCTTTCCGGGCAAGCTCGGCGCGAATTTGCCCGCTATGTATTGCTGCCAGCGCGTCATAGTCCAGAACTTCAAGTCTGGACACAAAACCCTCGACTACGGACAGATTCCGTTCTGGAGCCTGACTTTTCTCCGCACCGTAGATCAGTTCCATCAGGGTGACAGAGCTGATACACATCCTGGATGTATTGAGGTTAAAGCGTTCTCTGACATGTTCCGGTTTGTTTTTAATAGTAAAAATGCAGATGTTGGTATCAAGCATGAATTTCAGCATCAGAAGCCTTCCCGCTCTTGTTCAGACGGCTGCTCTCTGCCACTCATAAAATCAGTGCTGACACACTCACCATCAAACCAGCTATCCCAGGACTCTCCGGCTGGAGTAATAAGTCTGCTTTTACCAACAGCAATGACTTCAACCTCTTTTACGCCTTCCGGAAAAGAGACTGCTTTTGGGAGTCTGACGGCCTGGGTTCGGTTACTAAAAAAAAGCGTAGTGTTCATAATTTCCTCCATCAAGGGTATATACACTTCGTATATCCATTATGGTTTGAGTGGTTGTATATGTCAAAGGTATATACCTTTGAGAGGTCTGGTCATTAAGGCGGGGGAAAAAGCCTGATGATGAGCATCGGATCGGTTAAGTCTGCCGGCAGTGTGGGCAACTACTATACCGACAAGGACAACTACTACGTTATCGGCAGCATGGGCGAACGCTGGGCGGGTGAGGGCGCTAAGGCGCTGGGCCTGAGCGGCAGCGTGGACGTGAAGACCTTTACCCGTGTCCTCGAGGGCAAGCTTCCGGACGGCAGCGACCTCAGCCGTACTCAGGACGGCGCCAACAAACACCGTCCTGGCTACGATCTGACGTTTTCGGCGCCCAAGAGCATCTCGATGATGGCCATGCTGGGCGGCGATACGCGGCTCATTGATGCCCACAACCGCGCCGTGGACACGGCCATTAAGCAGATCGAGGCGCTCGCCTCCACGCGCGTCATGACCGACGGCAAGAGTGAGACGCAGCTGACCGGCAACCTGGTGATGGCGCTGTTCAACCATGACACCAGTCGTGACCAGGAGCCGCAGCTGCACACCCACGCCGTGGTGGCCAACGCCACGCAACACGACGGCACCTGGCGCACGCTCAGCAGCGATAAGGTTGGTAAGACCGGCTTTATCGAGAACGTCTACGCGAACCAGATAGCCTTTGGGCGCCTGTACCGCGCCGCGCTGAAGGACGACGTGACGGCGATGGGCTATGAGACAGAGACGGTCGGCAAACACGGGATGTGGGAGCTGAAGGGCGTTCCGACGGAGCCGTACTCCAGCCGCAGCAAGGCCATTCGAGAGGCGGTCGGGGACGATGCGTCCCTGAAGTCGCGCGACGTGGCGGCGCTCGATACCCGCCAGTCTAAGCAGAAGGTTGACCCTGAGCAGCGCATGGCCGAATGGATGACCACCCTGAAGGAGACGGGCTTTGACATTAAAGCCTACCGCGAGGCCGCAGATCGGCGCATGCAGGCCGGCGATATCCCGGTAAATGCGCCGGAGCCTGCAGATGCGGGCGCGGCAGTGGGACAGTCCATTGCCATACTGAGCGACCGGCGGGCGCGGTTTACCTACTCCGGGCTGCTGGCCACCACCCTCGGTCAGCTGCCCGCGCGGCCCGGCATGGTGGAGCAGGCGCGGGAGGGTATCGATGCGGCCATCAAAAACGAGCAGCTGATCCCGCTCGATAAAGAGAAAGGCCTGTTCACCTCGAACGTTCACGTTCTGGACGAGTTGTCCGTATCAGCGCTGTCCCGCGAGCTGCAGCTGCAGGGGCGCGTGGACGTCTTTCCCGACAAAAGCGTTCCCCGCAGCCGCCCGTTCGGAGACGCCGTCAGCGTGCTGGCGCAGGATCGCTCGCCGGTGGCCATTATCTCAGGACAGGGTGGCGCGGCCGGACAGCGCGAGCGCGTGGCGGAACTGGCCATGATGGCCCGAGAGCAGGGCCGCGACGTGCAGATTATGGCCGCCGATCGCCGTTCGGCCGCAAACCTGGCCAGGGATGAGCGTCTCAGCGGCGAGCTTATCACCGACCGGCGTGGCCTGACTGAAGGCATGACCTTCATCCCCGGCAGCACGCTGATTGTCGATCAGGGCGAGAAGCTGACGCTGAAAGAGACACTGACGCTGCTCGACGGCGCCCTGCGCCATAACGTCCAGCTGCTGATCGCCGACAGCGGTCAGCGTACCGGAACCGGCAGCGCCCTGACCGTCATGAAAGAGGCGGGCATCAACACGCTTGCCTGGCGGGGCGGTGAGAAAACCCGCGTCTCGGTCATCAGCGAGCCGGACAGGCGCGAGCGCTACGGCCGCCTGGCGATAGACTTCGCGAAGGGTATCCGGGCAGGCGAGGAGGCCGTGGTGCAAATCAGCGGCTCCCGCGAGCAGGCGGCGCTGGCATCATCTGTTCGCGATGCCCTCAAAAATGAAAAGGTGCTGGGTGAGCGCGATATCAGCATCACCACGCTTGAGCCGGTGTGGCTTGACGGGCGCCATCAGCAGGTGCGGGACCACTACCGCGAGGGCATGGTGATGGAGCGCTGGAACGCCGAAGAACGCAGCCGCGAGCGCTTTGTTATCGATCGCGTTACTGCCCGAAACAACAGCCTGACGCTGCGCAACGCGGAGGGCAAAACGCAGGTGACCCGCCTGACGGAGCTCGACAGCAGCTGGTCACTCTACCGCACCGGCACCCTGCAGGTGGCTGAAGGCGACCGTCTGGCGGTGCTGGGCCAGACGCAGGGAACGCGCCTGAAGGGCGGGGACGCCGTGACCGTGACGGGCATCGATGAGAAGGGGATCAGCGTCAGCCTGCAGGGGCGAAAAACGCAGGTCGTGCTGGCGGCGGGCAGCAGCCCGTTCACGGCGCCGAAGGTCGGGCAGGGCTGGGTGGAATCGCCGGGCCGCTCGGTGAGCGACAGCGCCACGGTCTACGCCTCGCTGACGCAGCGCGAGATGGATAACGCCACGCTGAACGGCCTGGCCCGCAGCGGCGCAGAGGTCAGGCTCTATTCCGCGCAGACGGTACAGAAAACGGAGGATAAGCTGTCGCGCCAGTCGGCCTGGAGCGTGGTCACGGCGCAGGTGAAGGAGGCTGCCGGCAAGGACAGCCTGGGCGATGCGCTGGCGCACCAGAAAGCCGCGCTGCACACGCCGGAGCAGCAGGCTATCCACCTTGCCATTCCCTCGCTTGAGAGCAACGGGCTGGCGTTCACCAGGCCGCAGCTGATGGCCGCCGCGAAGGATTTTGCACAGGACAGGCTCAGTCTGGTCGCGATTGAAGATGAAATTGCGCGCCAGACGCGCAGCGGGGCGCTGATATCGGTGCCCGTTTCGCAGGGGAACGGGCTGCAGCAGCTGGTCTCCCGACAGTCCTACAACGCCGAGAAGAGCATTATCCGCCACGTCCTTGAGGGGAAGGATGCCGTCACTCCGCTGATGGGAAGCGTGCCGGACGCACAGCTGGCGGGCCTGACCGACGGGCAGCAGAACGCCACGCGCATGATACTGGAGTCGCCCGATCGCTTTACCCTGGTGCAGGGCTACGCGGGGGTGGGTAAGACCACGCAGTTCCGGGCCGTTATGTCAGCCATTGGCACGCTGCCTGAACAGGAGCAGCCGCGCGTAATCGGCATGGCTCCGACCCACCGCGCGGTGAGCGAGATGCGCGACGCGGGCGTGCCCGAATCTCAGACGCTGGCGGCCTTTATCCACGACACGCAGCAGCAGCTGCGCGGCGGTGAGCGCCCGGACTTCAGCAACGTGCTGTTCCTCGTCGATGAAAGCTCCATGGTCGGCAACGCTGACATGGCGAAGGCATACAGCCTGATTGCGGGCGGCGGCGGCCGCGCGGTATCGAGCGGCGATACCGACCAGCTGCAGCCCATCGCGCCCGGACAGCCCTTCCGCCTGCTGCAGAAGCGCAGCGCCATCGATACGGCTGTGATGCAGGAGATTGTCCGCCAGACGCCGGAACTGCGGCCTGCGGTGTACAGCCTCATCGGGAGAAATATCGGCGGCGCCCTGACGACCATCGAAAGCGTCGCTCCGCAGCAGGTCCCGCGCAGGCCGGACGCGTGGCAGCCTGAGAGTTCAGTCATGGAGTTCAGCCGTGAGCACGAGAAGGCGATTGCCGCCGCGATTAAGGCCGGTGACCTGACGCCGGGCGGGCAGCCCGAAACGCTGCTGGAGGCCATCGTGAAGGACTACACGGGGCGCACCCCGCAGGCACAGGCGCAGACCATCGTGATGACCGCCCTGAACGCCGACCGTCGCCAGCTTAATGCGATGATCCACGACGCGCGCCGGACGGCCGGAGAGCTGGGCGAGAAAGAGGCCATCGTGCCGGTGCTCACGCCGGCGAACATCCGCGACGGCGAGCTGAGGCGAATGGACACCTGGCAGGCCCACGGCAGCAGCATGGTGCTGCTGGACAACACCTACTACAGAATAGAGGCGCTGGACAAGGACGCACACCTGGTGACGCTGAAGGATGCGCAGGGGAACACCCGCAGCCTTTCCCCCGCGCAGGCGGCGACCGAGGGCGTCACGCTGTACCGGCCGGACACCATCGCCGTCTCGCCGGGCGACCGGATGCGCTTTTCAAAAAGCGACAACGAGCGGGGCTTTGTGGCCAACAGCGTCTGGACGGTCAGCGATATCAAAGGTGACAGCGTCACGCTGACGGACGGGAAACAGACCCGCACGGTCAACCCGTCGGCGGAGCGCGCGGAGCAGCACATCGATCTCGCCTACGCCGTGACGGTCAACGGCGCCCAGGGCGCGAGCGAACCTTTCTCTATCTCCCTGCAGGGCACGGACGGCGGACGTAAGCAGATGGTGAGCTTTGAGTCGGCCTACGTGGCGCTGAGCCGCATGAAGCAGCACGCGCAGGTCTACACTGACAACCGCGATAAGTGGGTGGCCGCCATGGAAAAATCGCAGGCGAAAAGTACCGCTCACGACATCGTGGAGCCGCGCAACGATCGCGCGGCGGCGAACGCCGCCCGCCTGACGGCGACGGCGAAAGCGCTGGGAGAAGTGCCTGCCGGACGCGCCGCGCTGCGCCAGGCCGGACTGCAGCCTGAGAGCACGATGGCGAAGTTTATCTCGCCGGGCCGAAAATACCCGCAGCCGCACGTGGCGCTGCCCGCCTTTGACCGCAATGGCAGGCAGGCGGGCGTCTGGCTGAGCACCCTGACCTCCGGAGACGGACAGCTTCAGGGGCTGGGCGGCGAGGGCCGCGTGATGGGCAGCGAGGATGCTGCCTTTGCCGGGCTGCAGGCCAGTCGCAACGGCGAGTCGTTGATGGCGCGCGATATGGAGGAGGGCGTGCGGCTTGCGCGGGAGAACCCGCAGAGCGGCGTCGTTGTGCGTATTGGTGATGCCGAAGGGCGGCCGTGGAATCCTGGCGCCATCACCGGCGGCCGCGTCTGGGCCGACGGCGTGCCGGACGCGGCAGGCACGCAGCAGGGCGAGAAAATCCCGCCGGAGGTGCTGGCGCAGCAGGCGCTTGAAGCGCAGCAGATGCGTGAGCTGGAAAAGCGGGCGGAGGACGCGGTGTGCGAGCTGGCGCGCGGAGGCGAGAAATCTGCAGAGCCTGCCGACGCGGTCAGGGAACTGGCGCGCGAGCTGAGCGACGAAAAAGGCCGGGAACGGTCGCCGGCCGTCACGCTGCCTGAAAGCCCGGACGTCCGCGTCCGTGACGAGGCGGTGTCCAGGGTGGCGAACGAGAACGTGCAGCGTGACCGCCTGCAGCAGATGGAGCGCGAGACGGTGCGCGTGCTGGAACGAGAGAAAATACCAGGAGGCGACTGATGCGCGCTGAAGATAATCCTTTTTTCTCACTGGTCGTGGTGGCCGACTGCTGGCTGCAGCGGCTGCTCATCTGGACGCCCGGGCAGACCGATCTCATCAAGACCGTGGCGCTCGTGCTGATGGTGGCCGACCACGTCAGCCTGCTGTTCGGCCTGAACAGCGAATGGCTGCGCCTGGCCGGACGCGGAGCGTTTCCGCTGTTTGGCCTGGTGTGGGCGATGAATCTCGCCCGTCATCCGACCGTGCGCCAGCGCTCCCTGAACCGCCTCTGGCTCTGGGCCGTCGTGGCGCAGGGCGGATGGATACTGGCGGGGCTGCGCCCGGACGCGGGCAACATTCTGTTTGCCTTCGCGGTCAGCGGGCAGGCGCTGCGGCTGATGCAGAAACACGGGCCGCGGGTATGGCCGCTGTCCCTGATGCTGGTTCTCGTCTGGCTGCCGTTCTCGGCAGGGAGCTATGGTCTCGCCGGCGTGCTGATGCTCCTCCTCGCCTGCGGTGTGTTTATGACCGCGCGGCGGACAACGCGCACGGGACTGGCGTGCTGCCTTGCCCTGACGATGCTTGCGCTGAACGCGGGAGACGGGGCGGCCATGTCCATCGCGGGACTTATCATCCCGGGCGTGGTTCTGACGGTGCTGAGCCGCACCTGCAGGCTGGTGCCGAGGTTCTGGCCGCGCGAATTCTTTCCGCTGTTCTATGCGGCGCATCTTGCCGTGCTGGGGCTGATTGCGCTGTAATCAGGGATATTACAGGGAAATACAGGAGTCTGAGATGGCAGAGGAACAACGCCCTAAGCTGACGCTGCGGCGAAAGCCGGCGTCGGATGAGAATGAGAACAGCACGGCGCCGACTGGCGGTCCGGCCAGGTCCGTGACGCGTAAGAGGACGGTGGTGGTGAGCCAGCCGCCCGCCTGGAAGGTGAAAAAGCAGGAACAGGAAGAAAGAGAGAGGGCGGAGCGCGCCGCCGCCAAAGAGGCGCTCCGGCAGGAAAAAGCCCGGCTGTGGGCCGAACGACAGGCGCAGGAGCGGGAGGCCATGCGGGCGGCGAAGCGCAAGCCGCCACCGGAACCAAAGTTCCGTACCCTGATGTCGCTGGAGGAGGCGGTGTCAGAGCTTGAACGCTGCTGGCCCGCCCTGGTGCAAAACGGACGTCCCCGCCTGCTCGCGATAAACATCCGTGAGGCGATGATTGAGGACATCCGCAGCCGCAATCTGGCTATTTCAGTCAAGCAGCTCAAGCGCTGCCTGAGCGCCATCACCCGCTCTGATGCCTATCTCGAGTCAATGACGGAAGGCGCGTGGCGCACCGACATTGACGGCCAGCCTGTTGCCAGGATAACGGCAGACGAGGCGGCCTTTGCTGTCAGGCGGAGGGCTCAGGAGCACGCCCGTCTTGTCCGCAAGGCTGAATACGAGCAAAAACAGCACACGGCCTGATCCAATGCTGAATCTCTGCAGGCCGACATCAATAATGCTGTCGGATACGCGGGTAATAAATGCCGACATTTGCGTAAATCCGGGGGATGAGCATAACCCCGGGCGAGGTCTACCCAACTTTTAGCTTCTAAACAAGAAGGAGCCCTAACGTGATTAAGGATGATAATCGTTATGAAAAAATACCCGGACCCAGATGCTATACGTTTTGAGGCCACTGCACTGATGACCGCTCTGGCCGCTATGTCGTTTCCAGGAGACGATGAGTTTAAGCTGCAGTCTAAGTGGTTGTCCGAACTTCTGAGCAGTGAACAGGAATATGACTATTATGAATTTTGCCTGGAAGGAACAGCTCTGCTTAAGAACCTGTTGAGAATCAGGATGCGGATGAAAATAACAGGCCAAAAACCCGCCTTTGTTACAACGCTCTCTGCTCACATTGACACGCTCAGAGCGTTGCTTCTGGAAAATGAGCGTTACTTCAGTCATTTGACTGAAATGAACAGAAACACTGCATCATTTTTCCAGTGCGTCATTACGTTCACGGGGACGATGGTCCTGCTTATTTTACAGATGCTCTTTATTTAATTTCTGACGTCTCCGCATGGCGTCGTTGTTCAACCCCGGGATCGGGGAAAAGCGATTTTCCCCGATGGCGGCGTTTCCGAAGAACACCATTCTGAACTGACATTCTGAGGTATTTAATGCGTTATTCACTACGCAGGCTGGCGCTGTCCGGCCTGGCCTGCTGCGCCCTGAGCATAGCCCTGCCGGCGACGGCAGCGCCCTCAATCCAGACGGCGTTTTCCCCGGAGCGCGGCGCGCTGCAGCTTGTGCTGAGCACGACAAGGTAATCATCGTGGATGGTCACACGGTGGAGACCGGAAGCTTTAACTACACACGTGCAGGCTCGCGCAGAAATTCCGAGAACGTGCTTGTTATTCGTGAGATGCCGGAGGTAGCCGGCAGCTATCTTGCCCACTGGCAGTCCCGCTGGAACGAGGGAACCGTCTGGAAGCCGACGTACTGACACTACCCAGAACGATCAACTGACGTAAACCGTGCGCCAACACGGGTTATATTCACATAGTAAGTCGCTGATTTCCATAATCTGTAGTATTCTCCGCAAAACGATCCTTATTTGATCCTTGGGGAGGCAGAGATGTCGCAGGCCGGAAATGCAGTAACTTCCTCAACGAAACGGGTTTATCGAAAAGGTGCAGCTCTAAGTTCCAGTGAAAGAAAAATGCACTCAGTCTCCCGTAAAAGAGAAACGCATAAGCCCGTTAATGTCTTTATTCGTAACGCACTTAAGGACAAGCTTGATGCTCTATGCAAGGAGCAGGAGTTAACGCAAGCAGAAGTAATAGAGATGTTACTGGAGCGAGAGTGAATGGTGAGTAGTCACATTTATTGATCGTGTTCTGATTGAGTGCTAGATTGCTGATCAGTTAGAGAATTTTGGTGGGCCACGCCGTGAGGTGGCAGGGAACTGGTTCTGATGAGGTGTCTACCCGGAACCAAAAAAGCAAAAACCCCGATAATCTCTCTATGTTTGGCGACGAAGGAGATTAACGGGGCCCTTAAAACTGCATAGAAGCTGTTGCTCTATGCAGGGAGTATATGTGCATGCTTCGGAACTTTCAAGCCTCCGACTCAGTTTACGTACTCTTCCCGTGCAACATAAGCGCAGGAAGGCGTGTCTGAGCATCAAAAAAATATAAGTGCTGTACAGCACTGGAGTCAGCTCTCGGCCGATGACCAGATCCGTTTCTGGCATGAGGTCGATAATGGCGAAACTACCTCGTTTCTGACCCCTGCGGGTAAGAAGCTGACCCGACGCCGTCGCGGTGAGCACTCAACAAAACCCAAATGCGAGAATCCACTCTGGTTTCGTCCTGCCCGTTATAAGGCGCTCGGCGGCCAGCTGGGCTATGCCTATAACCGTCTCGTGCAGAAAGACCGGGAGACTGGTGAGTACAGCCTGCGCATGCATATGTCCCTTCATCCTTTTTATGTTCAGAAACGTCGACAGGCGGGGCGAAAATACGCCTTCAGGCCTGAAAAACAGCGCTTACTCGATGCGCTGTGGCCGGTGCTCATCAGCTTCTGCGATGCCGGCAAGCACACGGTCGGAATGTGCATCTCCAGGCTGGCCAGAGAACTCAGCCCAAAGGACGCAAAAGGGAATGTCATTGCCGGAACGGAAGTCACAGTATCTCGCCTTTCAAATCTTATTGCCGAACAGGTTCGTTTCGGCGTGCTCGGTGTTTCTGAACAGACCTCATGGGACAGGGAGTCCCGCAAGCGCCTGCCCAAATATGTGTGGATCACGCTTACTGGATGGCAGATGCTCGGCGTGGATATGGACAAGCTGCTTGACCAGCAGGCGCGCAAGCTGAAGGAATGCGAGGAGCGCCGCGCGCTCGTCCGCGACGGTATCATGCGTGAAGATGAGGATATTTCAGTCCATGCGGCCAGGAAGCGCTGGTACGCGCAGCGCACGCTTGAAGCACTCAGATTTCGCCGACAGAAGGGCGCTGCCCGCAAGCGCGCCAACCGTCTGGCCAGACTGCCTAAAGACCAGCAGCTTTATGAGATGGCGAAGTTCCTGCGCAAAACCATGCCGGCAGATGAACTCTACTGGTGCTCAGACGATCGTCTGCAGCAGCTGGCCGTCGAACACCTGTATCAGCTCGAGCTCTCGCTGACGGCCCCGCCGCCTCACTAGCAGCAGCCTGACAACTCCTTTCTTTCGCCAGCCCCTTTCGGGGCTTTTGGTGCTGGTTCCGTGCCGGCGTTTTCAGTCCCTGGCGTTATCCACGCCCCCATTCTGGCCATTTCCGGCCGCATTTCCTCACTCAGACGCCTGAATCTGTCACCGGGCATCACGCTATCCACATAAATCCGCAAACAGATAACTGAGGAAAGCAACAAACGTATATCAGCGAACCCGCAATACAGTCTTAACCCCCTTTTATTAATCCCCTGAAAAATAATCAGGGCAATTATCTGTCCCCGAAAAATCTGTGCATAACGCAATAATGCCGGACCTTGCAGCGGACTAACGTCCGCGCCGGTTCGTAAACAGCAAAAGTTGGTCCCGCCGCGTTGCAGCGGGCGCTGTCGCATGCTGGTAGTTACAACATACAAAGAACTGGCAAAGGAAACCGTGCACAGCGGCAACACCTGAGCCGGGACCCACCCCTGAAAAGCGAAGCCGCCCCGGCCCGAAGGGCCGGAACTACGTCGCTTTCAATGATGGATGATGTAACTAAAGTTCTGAGCTGCTGTGAGTAGCATCGCTGGAAGTTCTGAATACACGCCCGTAAGCGGCCCTGACGGCCCGCTAACGCGGAGATACGCCCCGACTGCAGCAAAGCCTTGTCGGGACCACTCCGAAGGCGCAAAGAAGATTCTGCGCTGCGATTAGCGGGTTATGGCTTAGCAGGAAGGGGGGATGTTAATAGCGCTCCTCTATTAATCAACCGGCTACGCCGGGCTACGGCGCCACTCACCAGCATAGCCACATTCAGCTACAGCTGGCGCCTTCATGCGCCTGCGGCGCATTTCCACGAGACTGGCCAGTGAACAAATCATCTATGTACTTCACTTTTAAACCAGGGTATGAATCTGTCTCTTATACACATCTACGAGCCCACGAGACAGGCAG
>CAMKZP010000002.1 GCA_946477805.1 uncultured Enterobacter sp. | reverse complement strand
TGCCAGGCATCAAACAAGTGAAGAGGCCATCCGGAAGGATGGCCTTTTTGCGTTTGAGCGCCATAAAAAATTAGCAGGCTCGGTAATCGCACCATCACCGGGTACGGCAGACCGCGCACCACTTCACAATAAACGCCGCCATCTCCTCAATATCATTCAAATCCAGCACTGGAATCTCCAGCGGTAACGCAATATCACTGGCCACCGCAACCACATGCTGATCCAGCGTTAGTTCATGAACATCATGCCCGGCATTGCGTCGAAACAGCAGGATCTTTGCAATAGCCTCATACTTAAACCCCTCAACCAGCACCAGGTCCAGCGTAGAATGATCCATTCGGCTAACCAGATAAGCGAGATCCAGGGGCGCTTCATCGGGGGTTTCCGTCATCAATGCCCAGCGCTGACGGCTTGCCACAATCGTCTGTGCAGCACCCGCCTTGCGCAGCTCATAGCTGTCTTTTCCCGGCTTATCGACATCCATATTGTGATGAGTATGTTTAATCAATCCGGGGCGAATACCCCTGGCGCAAAGTGCGGGGATCAGTTTCTTTAGCAGCGTAGTTTTTCCTGTGCCGCTCCAGGCTGCTATTGCTAATACGGGGATCATTTAAGCTCCTGCATCATCTGTAAATCTTCCGTCGTGTTCACGTTCACAAACGCAGATTTCAGATCGCTAAAATCCACGCTATGGCCGCCCGATTGACGTAAAAATACCATCACCCGTCGTTCTCCTGCAGCCAGATAATCCTCGAGGTCAGGAATCAGAGAGCTATTCACCAGGGCGATAGCGGGATGGTCACGTTCGCCATCATGCGCCCAGACCACGGAAGAATCACCGCGCTGCTGCACCAGGCGTTTTGCCAGGCAAGCCGGGATGAAAGGCGTATCGCAGGGGCAAAAGAGAAACCACTCTCCTCGTGATTGCTGCATGACCGAAAGCATCCCTGCCAGCGGTCCCTGGTAGTCCGTCATGGTATCCTGATAAACGGGAAACCCGCTGCGCTGGTAAATATCGATATGCCGGTTGGCACTGATCGCCAGGGCGGATACCTGCCCAGCCAGGGTATCAGCGACATGCTGCCATAAAGGTTTACCCTTAAGAAGCTGAAGCCCTTTATCTTCTCCCCCCATACGCGTTGCTCTGCCGCCTGCCAGAACGACCCCGATAATTTCCCGGCTCTGATTCACGAATATCGCCTCTTTTATTGTGGGATTGACCCTGCTAACGTGTCTCTCTAAATGAAAGGAGCACCACCATGAAATGTAAACGTCTGAATGAAGTTATTGAACTCCTCCAGCCGGCCTGGCAAAAAGAGCCAGAGCTGAATCTGATGCAATTTTTACAGAAACTGGCCAAAGAGTCAGGTTTTGACGGCGAACTGACGGACCTTTCTGACGACATTCTGATCTACCACCTCAAAATGCGCGATTCTGCCAAAGATGCTGTAATTCCTGGTATTCAGAAAGATTATGAGGAAGATTTTAAAACCGCATTACTGCGCGCGCGTGGGGTAATTAAAGAGTAAAACCTTGTAAGCGGCGCCACCGAAATCGCCACAAGATGATATCCTGAATCATTCGTATAATTTCCGGATGATCGGATGAACGACCAGGCTTTTACTTTCCAGACATTACACCCGGATACCATTATGGATGCGCTGTTCGAGCAGGGTATTCGGGTGGATTCCGGGTTAACCCCATTAAATAGCTACGAAAACCGCGTCTATCAGTTTCAGGACGAAGACCGTCAGCGCTTTGTCGTAAAGTTCTATCGCCCTGAACGCTGGTCTGCAGAGCAAATTCAGGAAGAGCATCAGTTTGCTCACGACCTGCTTGTGGATGAAATTCCCGTTGCTGCACCGGTGAAATTCAATAACCAGACGCTGCTTACGCATGAAGGGTTTTACTACGCCGTATTTCCAAGCCTGGGTGGACGTCAGTTTGAATCTGATAATATCGACCAGATGGAATGGGTTGCCCGCTATCTGGGACGTATTCATCAGACGGGCCGTAAAAAAACCTTCACCGCACGCACGACTATCGGCATTCAGGAATATCTCATCGAGCCGCGACAGGTATTCGAAACGTCGACACTTATGCCGGCTGGATTAAAGGATAAATTTCTCAACGCGACCGACAAGCTTATCGAGGCGGTTAAAGGCTGCTGGCGCGATGATATCTCCACGCTGCGCCTGCACGGCGATTGCCATGCAGGCAATATTCTTTGGCGCGACGGCCCGCTGTTTGTCGATCTTGATGATGCGCGAATGGGGCCTGCGGTTCAGGATCTGTGGATGCTGCTCCATGGCGATAAAGCCGAGCAGAGAATACAGCTTGAAACTATTATTGAGGCATATGAAGAGTTTAGTCCCTTTAATTCAGACGAAATTGCCTTGATAGAGCCTTTACGTGCGATGCGTTTTGTTTATTATCTTGCCTGGCTCATCAGACGTTGGGAAGACCCCGCATTTCCTCGAAATTTCCCGTGGCTTACCGGGGAAGATTACTGGCGCAGCCAGATTTCCACCTTTACTGAGCAGGTTAAGGTTCTGCAAGAACCTCCTCTGCAATTAACGCCTATGTATTAATTGGACACATCCAGGAGAGAGTTGATCATGAAAAAAATTTGGCTGGCGCTGGCAGGTATGATTCTGGCATTTAGCGCTTCTGCTGCACAGTTTACTGATGGCAAGCAGTTCATTACGCTGGAGAAGCCAGTCGCTGGTGAGCCGCAGGTGCTTGAATTCTTCTCGTTCTATTGCCCGCACTGCTACCAGTTCGAAGAGGTGCTGCATGTTTCTGACAACGTGAAGAAGAAGCTGCCAGAAGGCACCAAAATGACTAAGTATCACGTTGAGTTCCTTGGCCCGTTGGGTAAAGACCTGACTCAGGCGTGGGCGGTTGCAATGGCGTTGGGCGTGGAAGATAAAGTCACTGCCCCATTGTTCGAAGCTGTACAGAAAACACAGACGGTTCAGACTACTGCAGACATCCGCAAGGTGTTTATTGATGCCGGTGTGAAAGCTGAAGAGTACGATGCTGCGTGGAACAGCTTTGTCGTGAAATCACTGGTCGCTCAGCAGGAAAAAGCCGCTGCTGACCTGCAGCTGCAGGGTGTTCCGGCAATGTTCGTTAACGGCAAATATCAGCTGAACATGCAGGGCATGGACACCAGCAGCATGGATATCTTCGTACAGCAGTACGCAGACACCGTGAAATACCTGGTTGAGATAAAATAAGATTGTTGCTGTCAAAACGCCGGTCAATGACCGGCGTTTTTGTATGACGCTTTAATAGCGTTTATCTGCTCGTCTTTCTCTTTCCAGAGCATATTAAGCCACTGCTGGAAACGACGTTTGAAATTCTTATCATTAACGTAATCACCGTGCAGCCCGGTTTCAATGGTCATGAGATCGACCCGAACAACGATACGCGTCAGTTTGCCGCTGAGCATATCGTAAAACGGTCTCTCATTATTTTGCGGATAGCACAGCGTGACGTTCAGCAGCTTATCAAATTGATCGCCCAGCACGTTAAGCGCCATGGCAATACCCGCTGCTTTAGGCGGGAGCAGGTTCTGATAAGGCGAGCGCGTTTGCTGATGCTTCTCTTCCGTAAAGCGAGACCCCTCTACGAAGTTAACAATTGTTGTGGGATGCGCGCGAAACTTCTCGCAAGAGCGGCGCGTGGTCTCCACATCCTTACCGCGACGCTCCGGATGGCGAATGAGATAGCTGCGCGAATAGCGTTTCATGAACGGCATATCCAGCGCCCAGCAGGCCAGGCCAATAAAAGGCACCCAGGCCAGCTGCTGTTTCAGAAAGTATTTATTCATCGGGATATGTTTGCGGAACAACACACACAACACCACAATGTCTGCCCAGCTGTGGTGGTTGCAGATAAGCAGATACCAGTTCTTTTTGCTGAGCTTTTCGAGACCCTCAACATCCCATTTCAGATACGGATTCAGGCACAGCAGCATAGCCAGACCTTCGCACCAGCAATACATCATAAAATTACAAAAAGCGGAAACGGCTCGCCATACCGCGGGTACCGGTAGCAGCAGTTTAACTATCCCGGCGAGAATGATCGGCATCGAACAGGCAACGGTAACCAGAATAGTTAAAATGATGCTTAACAGAAGTGTGACTGGAGCGAGAAATCTCGACATAATGAGTTTTTTCAAATGGTTAGCTGAAGTTATCTGCTGGAGATATGGCAGGGCGCTGATTTTATCAGAAATCGGCGTGTAACAGGGCGCTTTCAGAGGGGGAGCTTGCGGCTTTTCCTGCCCGACACGCGAATTATTCAGGCAAAACCGCAGGGCGGGTCTTATATCCACATAGGCGAAATAGTCATCACACGTAAATATAAACAAAAGATCAATTAATAACTATATGATTTAAAGAGTTAAATAATAATTCTCAATATAGAAACTCCGTTTGTTATTCATTTGATCCTAAAGTATTCACAAACTTATCCACAGTTTGATTTTGCGAGCGATCTTCACGATCGCAAAATCTTTTCCCGTTTCAGGCCCTAAAAACTGATGTTTTCATCCGTCTGTGGCATCCTTTACCCATAAATTGATTAAAGGCACGGACATTATGGTTCAGATCCCAGAAAACCCTCTTATTCTCGTCGACGGCTCTTCCTACCTGTATCGGGCGTATCATGCGTTTCCTCCTCTGACCAATAGCGCAGGAGAACCGACCGGCGCAATGTACGGCGTACTGAATATGCTGCGCAGTCTGATCCTCCAGTATCAGCCCACTCATGCCGCAGTCGTCTTTGACGCGAAGGGTAAAACCTTCCGTGACGAGCTTTTTGAGCATTACAAATCCCACCGTCCGCCAATGCCTGACGATCTGCGCGCGCAGATCGAACCGCTCCATACCATGGTTAAAGCGATGGGGCTGCCGCTGCTGGCCGTTTCCGGCGTAGAAGCTGATGACGTTATCGGCACGCTGGCGCGTGAAGCCGAAAAAATGGGCCGTCCGGTGCTGATCAGTACCGGCGATAAAGACATGGCTCAGCTGGTGACGCCTGGGATCACCCTGATTAACACCATGACCAACACCATCCTGGGGCCGGAAGAGGTGGTTGCAAAATATGGCGTACCGCCAGAGCTGATTATCGATTTCCTCGCATTGATGGGTGACTCCTCAGATAACATCCCTGGCGTGCCGGGCGTGGGTGAAAAAACCGCTCAGGCGCTGCTGCAGGGGCTGGGTGGCCTGAATACGCTGTACGCGGAGTCTGACAAAATCGCGGGTCTCACCTTCCGTGGCGCAAAAAATATGGCCGGGAAGCTGGAAGAGAACAAAGAGGTGGCGTACCTCTCCTATCAGCTGGCTACCATCAAAACCGACGTTGAGCTGGAGCTAGGGTGTGAACAGCTTGAGGTACAGCAACCTTCAGCTGACGATCTCCTGAGCCTGTTTAAGCAATACGAATTCAAGCGCTGGATCGCTGACGTAGAAAGCGGTAAGTGGTTGCAGGCAAAAGGCGCAAAACCCGCGGCGAAGCCTAAAGAGACGATTGCCGCTGACGCCGAAGAGTTGGTGGAAGAAGACGAAGCCGTCACCCTCTCCTTCGACAGGTACGAAACCCTCCTTGAAGAGTCGCAGCTGGTCGCCTGGATTGAGAAACTGAAAAAAGCGCCGGTATTTGCCTTCGATACGGAAACCGACAGTCTTGATAATATCTCTGCCAATATGGTGGGCCTGTCGTTTGCGACGGAGCCGGGCGTGGCCGCCTATGTTCCTGTGGCGCATGACTACCTGGATGCACCCGATCAAATCTCCCGTGACCGCGTTCTCGAACTGCTGAAGCCGATTCTTGAAGATGATAAGGCGCTAAAGGTCGGGCAAAACCTCAAATACGATCGTGGCATTCTGCAAAACTACGGTATTGAGCTACGCGGTATCGCCTTCGACACCATGCTGGAATCCTATATTCTGGACAGCGTGGCGGGCCGTCATGATATGGATTCATTATCAGACCGGTGGCTTAAGCACAAAACTATCACCTTTGAAGAGATTGCAGGCAAAGGCAAAAACCAGCTGACCTTTAACCAGATAGCGCTGGAAGAGGCGGGCCGTTACGCGGCGGAAGACGCCGACGTAACGCTGCAGCTGCATCTGAAGATGTGGCCGAAACTGCAGAAGCAGGAAGGGCCGCTGAACGTCTTCCAGCACGTCGAGATGCCGCTGGTGCCGGTGCTTTCTCGCATTGAACGCAATGGCGTGAAGATCGATCCAGATGTACTGCACAATCACTCCGGAGAGCTTGCACAGCGGCTGACCGAGCTTGAGCAAAAGGCCCATGAGCTTGCAGGCGAGCCGTTTAACCTGTCATCGCCAAAACAGCTGCAGACCATTCTGTTCGAAAAGCAGGGCATTAAGCCGCTGAAGAAAACCCCCGGCGGCGCGCCTTCAACTTCTGAAGAGGTACTTGAAGAGCTGGCGCTGGACTATCCGCTGCCAAAAGTCATTCTGCAGTATCGCGGCCTGGCGAAGCTGAAGTCGACCTATACCGACAAGCTGCCGCTGATGATCAGCCCGAAAACGGGCCGTGTGCACACCTCTTATCACCAGGCTGTGGCGGCGACAGGTCGACTCTCGTCAACCGATCCTAACCTGCAGAACATTCCGGTACGTAACGAAGAGGGCCGCCGCATTCGCCAGGCCTTTATTGCACCAGATGATTATCTGATTGTTTCTGCGGACTACTCGCAAATCGAGCTGCGCATTATGGCGCACCTGTCGCGTGATAAGGGCTTGCTGACGGCGTTTGCCGAAGGGAAAGACATCCACCGGGCGACTGCCGCAGAAGTATTCGGCTTACCGCTTGAAAGCGTCACGAACGACCAGCGCCGCAGTGCGAAAGCCATTAACTTCGGTCTGATCTACGGCATGAGCGCTTTTGGACTTTCCCGACAGCTCAATATCCCGCGTAAAGAGTCGCAGAAATATATGGATCTCTACTTCGAGCGTTACCCTGGGGTGCTGGAGTATATGGAGCGAACCCGCGCGCAGGCGAAGGAAAAAGGCTACGTTGAAACGCTGGACGGGCGTCGACTCTACCTGCCGGACATCAAATCCAGCAACGCGGCGCGGCGCGCTGGCGCAGAACGTGCCGCAATCAACGCTCCGATGCAGGGAACCGCTGCCGACATCATCAAACGCGCGATGATCGCCGTGGATGCCTGGCTGGAAAAAGAGAAACCGCGCGTGAAAATGATCATGCAGGTGCACGATGAACTGGTGTTTGAAGTGCACAAAGAAGACCTGGAGAGCGTGTCGCAGAAGATCCACGAACTAATGGAAAGCAGCATGAAGCTGGACGTGCCGCTGCTGGTGGAAGTGGGTAGCGGTGAAAACTGGGATCAGGCTCACTAAGGGTTCAACGAATAACGCGCTGTTTATGTAAGTTAGCAACATAACTACGCGCGTTTTGTGACAATCATTAGAATTCCCTATGTAAAGAATGAAAAAAAACTACAAAAAGTGCTTTTTCTACAGATAAAAAAGGGGTAGAGTTAACGACGTAGGGTACAGAGGTAAGATGTTCTATCTTTCAGACCTTTTACTTCACGTAATCGGATTTGGCTGAATATTTTAGCCGCCCCAGTCAGTAATGACTGGGGCGTTTTTTATTGCGGCAAAGAAAGTTTCAGGTAAAAAAAAGCGCGGACATCGCCGCGCTCGTTGTTACTCTTCTTCCGCCTCGTTTGCGGGTTCCAGCTCGTTAAACCAGGCATCGAGCTTCTGACGAAGCTTATCCACGCCCTGCTTTTTCAGCGATGAGAATGGCTCAACCTGCACATCACCGTTAAACGCCAGCACGGCTTCGCGAACCATGTTTACCTGCGCTTTACGCGCGCCGCTTGCCAGCTTATCGGCTTTGGTCAGCAGTACCAGTACGGCGATATCGCTCGCCACTGCCCAGTCGATCATCTGCTGATCGAGATCCTTCAGCGGATGGCGAATATCCATCAGCACCACCAGACCCTTCAGGCACAGGCGCTTTTCAAGGTATTCACCCAGCGCACGCTGCCACTTGATCTTCATCTCTTCCGGGACCTGCGCAAAACCGTATCCCGGTAAGTCGACGAGGCGTTTGCCCTCCGCCACTTCAAACAGGTTAATCAGCTGAGTACGGCCAGGTGTTTTTGAGGTACGCGCCAGGCTCTTCTGGTTGGTCAGCGCATTCAGGGCGCTGGATTTTCCCGCATTGGAGCGGCCAGCAAAGGCCACTTCAATGCCCGTATCAGAAGGCAGGTGGCGAATATCGGGCGCACTGGTGACAAAATGCGTCTGTTGGTAGTTCCAGGTAGTCACGTGGTCGTCTCCAAAATCGTAATCTGTGGGGGATTATACCTGAATGTGGGCAAAAGGCTTTTCCCATCGTCATAAGCCTGTAAGTGATAACCCTGGTAAATGTAGGAGATTTGCCATTCCCGCTATGCGACATTTAAGAGAAACCTCAGGTGCTGAAAAAAGCAACTTATTACAAATCAGACAGTTGATTGTGGGTAATAATCTGAAAATCCGTTTTTGTACTCTGCAGTTACTTGTTAGTTTAAGGGAACAAGGTAAAGTGTGCGTCAAGGCGAGGATGCCAACAGGATAAGGACTTAAGGATAAGGGTCAGGAGCGCCAGGAGGCGAAGACGCAGGATTGTCAGGAAGACCAGCGCCTGGAGGCGTTTAAAAAGGAAACGGAACCGTATCACGGACGGTATTTGCCAAGGGATAAACAGGGTTTGTTGTTGGTATACACGGAATGTCTGGCCCGTTAAGGGTTGTGAGTCAGCAAAAAAGGCGACAGATTGCTCTGTCGCCTTTTTTCTTTGCTTGCTTTCTGCTAGATTTCGCCGCAATTCTATACTGAAGAAAACGACTTAAAGATAAAACATGATGAAAAAACCGACTACCGCAGCGGGCGCGAAACGTCCGGCAAAAGCACGCCGCAAAACGCGCGAAGAACTGAACCAGGAAGCGCGCGATCGCAAACGCGATAAAAAACATCGCGGCCATGCAGCGGGTAGCCGTGCGGGCGGTGAAGGTGCAGCGGGTGCCTCTGCAAAGGGCAAACAGCAGAAAGATCCCCGTATCGGCAGTAAAACTCCCATTCCACTGGGCGTGACGGACACCCCGGTTACTAAGCAGCACAAACCAAAGAGCGAGAAACCTATGCTTTCACCGCAGGCTGAGCTGGATTTGCTGGAGAACGACGAGCGCCTGGACGCGCTGCTGGAACGTCTTGAAGAGGGTGAAGCCCTGACCGCAGAAGAGCAGAAATGGGTTGATGCCAAACTGGACCGCATTGATGAACTGATGCAGAAGCTGGGTCTGTCTTACGACGATGAAGACGAAGAAGAAGAAGACGAAAAGCAGGAAGATATGATGCGTCTTCTGAAGGGTGGAAACTAACATTTGCACCCGGCAGGTACGCTCGCCCTGCTTATAACCCTTCCGGTTATGTGTTATCTGGTGTGGTTATTCGTTAAACTACGGCGGTTGTCGCGGCGACAGAAGCTGCTGCGCACCCGAATGATGGCCCGCAACGGGGCCAGAACGGGCCGCCGTATACGAACGCGACACCAACGGAAGGAGTGAGCATGTCAGCACCAACTATCGACTGGGATTTGGCCCTAATCCAGAAATATAACTATTCCGGGCCGCGTTATACCTCATACCCCACCGCGCTGGAGTTCTCCGAGGCTTTCGGCGAGGCGGATTTCCAGCAGGCTGTCGCACGTTATCCTGAGCGCCCGCTGTCGCTCTACGTCCATATTCCGTTTTGTCACAAGCTCTGCTACTTCTGCGGCTGTAATAAAATCGTGACCCGCCAGCAGCATAAAGCCGATCGGTATCTCGATGCCCTCGAGCAGGAAATTCTGCATCGCGCGCCGCTGTTTGCTGGCCGTCATGTCAGCCAGCTGCACTGGGGCGGCGGCACGCCAACCTATCTGAATAAAGCGCAAATTAGCCGTTTGATGACGCTGCTGCGCGACAACTTCAGTTTTAATAACGACGCTGAAATATCGATCGAAGTTGATCCGCGCGAAATCGAGCTGGATGTACTGGATCACTTACGCGGCGAAGGCTTCAACCGCCTGAGCATGGGCGTACAGGACTTCAACAAAGAGGTGCAGCGTCTGGTAAACCGCGAGCAGGATGAAGCGTTTATCTTTGCCTTACTCAACCACGCGCGTGACATCGGCTTCACCTCAACCAACATTGACCTGATTTACGGCCTGCCGAAGCAGACGCCGGAGAGTTTCGCCTTCACGCTGAAGCGCGTGGCTGAACTCAACCCGGACCGCCTGAGCGTCTTTAACTACGCGCATCTGCCGACGCTGTTCGCCGCTCAGCGCAAAATTAAAGATGCGGATCTGCCGTCTGCGCAGCAAAAGCTGGATATCCTGCAGGAAACCATCACCTCGCTGACCGAGACCGGCTATCAGTTTATCGGTATGGATCACTTTGCCCGCCCGGACGACGAGCTGGCGATCGCCCAGCGTGAAGGCGTATTGCACCGCAATTTCCAGGGCTACACTACCCAGGGTGATACCGATTTGCTGGGAATAGGCGTCTCCGCTATCAGCATGATTGGCGACTGTTACGCGCAGAATCAGAAAGAGTTAAAACAGTATTATCAGCAGGTGGATGAATCCGGCAGCGCCCTGTGGCGCGGCATCGCGCTAACGCGCGATGACTGCATTCGTCGCGACGTGATTAAAGCGCTCATCTGCAACTTCCGGCTCGATTTCCGCGACGTGGAAGCGCAATGGGATCTGCAGTTTAGCGATTACTTTGCGGAAGATATGAAGCTGATTGCCCCGCTGGCCGAAGATGGGCTGGTGGAGGTCTCGGACGGCGCTATTGAGGTCACGCCTAAAGGGCGTCTGTTAATTCGTAATATCTGTATGTGCTTTGACGCCTACCTGCGCCAGAAAGCGCGCCTGCAGCAGTTCTCGCGCGTGATTTGAGCTGCAATGCCGGGTGGCGCTTCGCTTACCCGGCCTACATTTCGCATGCTGTAGGCCGGGTAAAGCAAAGCCGTCACCCGGCTTTTCATCGACAACCCGCTAGCTAAACAGCCCTACCAGCGCCGCACACAGCACAGCGGCAACGGCTGTTTGTGGCGTGTGGCTTTCAGCGGCTCCGCTAGAGAGCATATTCACGATTGTTTCCAGCATGATGTTCACCCCCAATTTCCGGGCACGATCATACAAAACTCATCGGAACAGTAAAGCGCAAAATAACGGCATTTTGCGCGCAATTAATAACCTTTACACAGCGACGTACGATCACTCCATTCCCAGCTCTTTAAGCTTGCGCGTCAGGGTATTACGCCCCCATCCCAGCAGGCGAGCCGCTTCCTGTTTATGACCTTGAGTGTGACGAAGCGCGGTGGTAAGCAGCGTGCGCTCCATCTCTGGCTGCGCTTCAGAGAGCAGGTTTTGATGACCGGAACGCAGCGCACGATCGGCCCACTGCGCCAGCAGCGTCGCCCAGCTGTCCGGCAGCGCGTGCCCGGTGCTGCTTTCCGGCGCGGTGGCTTCAAACAGCTCGGCCGGTAAATCCTGAATCAGCACTTCCTGACCGGCAGCCATCACGGTCAGCCAGCGGCAGGTGTTTTCCAGCTGACGCACGTTGCCCGGCCACGCCAGGCGGGTGAGGGCAGCGTCGGTTTCCGGATGAAGCTGTTTAGCTTCTACGCCCAGCTCACGCGCCGCCACCTGCAGGAAGTGACGCGCCAGGCGCGGGATATCTTCCCGGCGCTCGCGCAGCGGCGGCAGGTGAACGCGGATCACGTTCAGGCGGTGGAATAAATCCTCGCGGAATTTCCCCTCCTGCACGCGCAGCTCCAGATTCTGGTGCGTTGCGGCGATAATACGCACGTCCACTTTCACCGGCGCATAGCCGCCCACGCGGTAAAACTGCCCGTCGGCCAGCACGCGCAGCAGGCGGGTTTGAACGTCCAGCGGCATATCCCCGATTTCATCCAGGAAAAGCGTGCCGCCATCGGCCTGCTCAAAGCGCCCCTGGCGAATGGTATTCGCGCCGGTAAAGGCCCCTTTTTCGTGGCCGAACAGCTCGGACTCAATCAAATCCTTCGGGATCGCCGCCATGTTTAGCGCGATAAAGGGCGCTTTGGCCCGCGGGCTGTGGCGGTGCAGGGCGTGCGCGACCAGCTCTTTACCGGTTCCCGATTCGCCGTTAATCAAGACGCTGATGGAGGAGCGGGAGAGACGGCCAATGATGCGAAACACGTCCTGCATCGCCGGCGCTTCGCCAATGATGTCCGTCGTGGGGCCGAAATCGGGAGTATTGCGGGGCTGCTGCTGTTCCTGATAGTGACTGATTGCGCGCTCAACCAGCGCAACCGCTTCGTCGATATCAAAAGGTTTTGGCAGGTAATCAAACGCCCCCTGCTGGTAAGCGCTCACGGCGGCATCCAGGTCCGAATGAGCCGTCATTATGATGACCGGAAGCATGGGGTGGCGTTGTTTGATCTGTTTTAAGAGCGCCAGCCCGTCCATTCCCGGCATGCGAATATCCGAAAGCAGCACATCCGGCGTTTTGGTGGTCAGTGCATCAAGCACCTCGCTGCCGCTCTCAAACGTCGTGCAGTGTAATCCCGCCCCCGTGAGCGCGCGTTCAAGCACCCAACGGATGGAGCTATCGTCATCGACTACCCAGACTATCCCTCGTTGCATAAACGTCACCTTTATTTTTTAATCGGCAGGAAAACCGAAAACTCGGTATGTCCCGGCCAACTGGTAAATTCAATTTTGCCAGAGTGTTGGTCGATCAGGCTGCGGGCGATAGATAACCCCAGCCCGGTGCCGCCTTCGCGGCCGCTGACCATCGGGTAAAACAGCGTGTCCTGCAGATGCGGAGGAATGCCCGGCCCGTTGTCTTCTACGTCGATGCGTGCCGCCAGGCGATAGCGCACGCCGTGCAGCGTGAGCTGGAACGCGGTACGGGTACGCAGAACGATTTCGCCTCCTTCCGGCCCCAGCGCCTGCAGCGCGTTACGCACAATATTCAGCAGAACCTGTTCAATCTGGTCCGGGTCGTGCGCCAGCTCCGGCAGGCTTGGGTCGTAATCACGCACCAGCGTAACGTTGTCCGGCAGCTCCATCGATACAAGCTTTACCACGCGCTCTGCGACTTTATGAATACTTTCAGAGATATGCATTCCCGGCTGCTGCGGCCCAAGGAGACGGTCGACCAGGTTACGCAGGCGATCGGCCTGCTCAATGATGACGTTGGTGTACTCCGCCAGCGCAGGGTCGGGCAGCGCTTTGGTCAACAGCTGCGCCGCACCGCGTAAACCGCCCAGCGGGTTTTTGATCTCATGCGCCAGACCGCGCACCAGGTCGCGGGCAGCGATTTGCTGTGCGTGCTGAAGCTGCTCCTGGCTGAGCCGACGCTGATTATCCATCGGCGCCATTTCCAGCAGGATCAGCCCTTCAGGCAGCCGCTGCGCCGTCAGCGACAGAATATGCGAGCGCCCGTCGATCACCAACGTCACTTCGTTATCCGTGAACCCCTGACCGGCCTGCAGGCTTTCCTGCATCAGGCCAATATTCAGCGAAAAATAGCTCAACAGTTCCGGAAGCGGGGTGCCAAACAGCTTGCGCGCGCTTTGTGCGAGCAGCTGCTGTGCCGCCGGGTTGGCGTAATGCACCGCCAGCTCGTCGTCGACCAGCAAGATACTGTTAATTAAAGAATTGAGGATCTGCCCAGCATCGGGCAGCGTGCCAGTTGCCATTCAGCAGTCTCCTGGAGTTGGTTGCACTACTTTAGTGCAGTATAGCTTTTTCGTCGTAAAAAGCGCGAAAGATCAGGTTGTTGGTGGAGAAAAAAGCCCATCCGGAGATGGGCTGAAAGTTTCCACGGCAACAACTAAAAACGGCTTGCGGGTCGCGCGGAAATGCCGCGCGAAGCCCGTTAAAACTTAAACGCTGTAGTACAGTTCGAATTCAACCGGATGCGGAGTCATGCGCACGCGGTCATTTTCTTCAGTACGCAGGGCGATGTAGGCGTCGATAGCTTCATCAGTGAACACGCCGCCAGCGGTCAGGAACTCACGGTCTGCGTCCAGCGCCTGCAGGGCTTCTTCCAGAGAACCGGCAACCTGTGGGATCTCTTTCGCTTCTTCTGGCGGCAGGTCATACAGGTTTTTATCCATGGCTTCGCCAGGGTGGATCTTGTTCTTAATACCGTCCAGACCGGCCATCAGCAGCGCTGCGAAGCACAGGTATGGGTTAGCCGCTGGGTCCGGGAAGCGCACTTCGATACGACGCGCTTTCGGAGACGCAACAACCGGGATACGGATAGAAGCAGAACGGTTACGGGCAGAATAGGCCAGCATTACTGGCGCTTCGTAGCCTGGGACCAGACGCTTATAGGAGTTAGTGGTTGGGTTCGCCAGGGCGTTGATCGCTTTAGCGTGTTTGATAACGCCACCGATGTAGTGCAGTGCCTGCTCGGACAGACCCGCATATTTGTCGCCAGAGAACAGGTTGGTCCCGTTTTTAGACAGAGACATGTGGCAGTGCATACCGGAACCGTTGTCGCCAAACATAGGTTTTGGCATGAAGGTCGCGGTTTTACCGAAACGGTGCGCAACGTTGTGCACAACGTATTTGTAGATCTGAATCTCATCCGCTTTTTTGGTCATGGTGTTGAAGCGGGTAGCGATTTCGTTCTGGCCAGCGGTCGCCACTTCGTGGTGATGCGCTTCAACGACCAGGCCCATCTCTTCCATGATCAGACACATGGTAGAGCGGATGTCCTGTGAAGAATCGACCGGAGGAACCGGGAAGTAACCGCCTTTGACGCCAGGGCGGTGGCCTTTGTTGCCCCCTTCGTACTTGGTGGAAGAGTTCCATGCGCCTTCGATGTCATCGATAACCACGTGGGAGCCCGAAATTGAAGCACCAAAACGGATGTCGTCGAACAGGAAGAACTCTGGCTCTGGCCCGAACAGAACGGTGTCCGCAATACCGGTAGAACGCAGGTACTCTTCAGCGCGTTTGGCGATGGAGCGTGGGTCACGGTCGTAACCCTGCAGCGTGCCTGGCTCGAGGATATCGCAACGGATGATCAGAGTCGGTTCTTCGAAGAACGGGTCAATGAGCGCGGTGGTTGCGTCCGGCATCAGAACCATGTCGGATTCGTTAATGCCTTTCCAGCCGCCAATGGAGGAGCCGTCAAACATTTTGCCTTCTTCAAAGAATTCGGCGTTCACCTGATGAGCAGGAATTGTGACGTGCTGTTCTTTACCTTTGGTATCGGTGAAGCGCAGATCAACAAACTTCACTTCATGTTCGTTCAGCATCGTCAAAACGTGTTCAGCGGACATACTTAACTCTCCAGATTGGTCATTGTCGTCGTGGTAACGAGGTCTTCAACTTCTATCAAGGTGGCTGGTTGCCATCTTTTTGCCGTATTTTTTATAAAGCGAAATCTGTGCCAACTTTTAAAACACCCCAAAAAGGCGTTATCATGCGCACCATAGTGCAAAAGGGCTGCACCACAATGGATTTGTTGCACCAGTATAGTGCTTCAATGTGAACATTAAGCACCATATTGGTGCAATTTACGTTAAAGTGCCCTTTTACCGCTCCGTGAAAGCGATCACAAAGCATCTCTGCAATACTTGTTTGCGGGGGATGTTTGTGATCCTGTTTTGTAGTGCGATTAATCCGTGTACAATAACGCGCTATTTCTAAATGCCTGAGGCAAAGTTGTGATCGAAAATTTGCGTAACATCGCCATCATCGCGCACGTTGACCATGGTAAAACTACCCTGGTTGATAAGCTGCTGCAGCAATCCGGTACGTTTGATGCGCGTGCCGAAACCCAAGAACGCGTGATGGACTCCAACGATTTGGAGAAAGAGCGTGGGATTACTATCCTCGCGAAAAACACCGCGATTAAATGGAATGACTACCGTATCAACATCGTTGATACCCCAGGGCACGCCGACTTCGGTGGTGAAGTTGAACGTGTCATGTCAATGGTAGACTCCGTTCTGCTGGTCGTTGACGCAATGGATGGCCCAATGCCACAGACGCGCTTCGTGACCAAAAAAGCATTTGCCCATGGTCTGAAGCCAATCGTTGTTATCAACAAAGTTGACCGCCCTGGCGCGCGTCCTGACTGGGTTGTTGACCAGGTCTTCGACCTGTTCGTTAACCTCGACGCGACCGACGAGCAGCTGGACTTCCCTATCGTTTACGCTTCTGCGCTGAACGGTATCGCAGGTCTGGACCACGAAGACATGGCTGAAGACATGACCCCGCTGTACCAGGCGATTGTTGACCGTGTTCCTGCGCCAAACGTCGATCTCGACGGCACCCTGCAGATGCAGATCTCTCAGCTCGACTACAACAACTACGTTGGCGTAATCGGCATTGGTCGTATCAAGCGCGGTAAAGTGAAGCCTAACCAGCAGGTTACTATCATCGATAGCGAAGGCAAAACCCGTAACGGTAAAGTCGGTAAAGTACTGACTCACCTGGGCCTTGAGCGTATCGACAGCGACATCGCTGAAGCGGGCGACATCATCGCCATCACCGGTCTGGGTGAGCTGAACATCTCCGACACCATCTGCGATCCGCAGAACGTCGAAGCGCTGCCAGCCCTGTCCGTTGATGAACCAACCGTATCCATGTTCTTCAACGTCAACACCTCTCCGTTCTGTGGTAAAGAAGGTAAGTTCGTTACCTCCCGTCAGATCCTTGACCGCCTGAACAAAGAGCTGGTGCACAACGTTGCGCTGCGCGTTGAAGAAACGCCAGACGCCGATGCATTCCGCGTTTCCGGTCGTGGTGAGCTGCACCTGTCCGTTCTGATCGAAAACATGCGTCGTGAAGGTTTCGAGATGGCGGTTTCCCGTCCGAAAGTTATCTTCCGTGAAATCGACGGCCGTAAACAAGAGCCGTTTGAAAACGTGACGCTGGACGTTGAAGAGCAGCACCAGGGTTCTGTGATGCAGGCTCTGGGTGAGCGTAAAGGCGACCTGAAAAACATGAATCCAGACGGCAAAGGCCGCGTACGTCTCGACTACGTGATCCCAAGCCGTGGTCTGATCGGCTTCCGTTCAGAGTTCATGACCATGACTTCTGGTACCGGTCTGCTGTACTCCACCTTCAGCCACTACGACGACGTTCGTCCGGGCGAAGTGGGCCAGCGTAACAACGGCGTGCTGATCTCCAACGGTCAGGGTAAAGCGGTTGCGTTCGCACTGTTCAGCCTGCAGGACCGCGGTAAGCTGTTCCTGGGCCACGGCGCAGAAGTTTACGAAGGCCAGATCATCGGTATTCACAGCCGTTCTAACGACCTGACCGTAAACTGCCTGACCGGTAAGAAGCTGACCAACATGCGTGCGTCCGGTACTGACGAAGCAACGGTTCTGGTTCCACCGGTCAAGATGACCCTGGAGCAGGCGCTGGAGTTCATCGATGATGACGAACTGGTCGAAGTGACTCCACAGTCAATTCGTATCCGTAAACGTCACCTGACCGAGAACGACCGTAAACGCGCTATGCGTGGTCCGAAAGAAGACTAATACGGTACTCCGTAGGCCGGGCACGCGCGAGCGCCGCCCGGCAATAAAAAAGCCGCCGATCGCTCAGCGGCTTTTTTTTTATGGCGATGGGCTGGTGGCAGTTACCTGCTTTTCCGGAGTGAACGTCAGGGAAAAGCTTGCCGCTTTTTTCCGCTGACCTATCTCCTCAATAATCATCGCGAAGCGCGCTTCGTTAAGTTTATAAAAAAGCCCCATGGTAATGGCTGCGGTAATCGCCAGGCCGCACGGCCAGAGGAAGATAAGCTGGCGCAGCCCAAGCAGCGTGCCGTCACTTTGCACCGCATGCGGGATATAGCCAATCTGGGTCAGCATAATGCCGGGCAGAAAACCGGCGAGGGCGGCAGAAATTTTGCGCGAGAAAGTGTAGCCGGTATACACCGACCCTTCTGCGCGGATGCCGGTTTTCCACTCGCCGTAATCAACCGTATCCGACACCAGCGCCCAGTTGAGGCTGTTCACAAATGCCGTGCCGAAAAAGGCCATGCAGGAAAAGAGCACGAAGAGCAGGGAGCCACTCCCCCAGAAGAAGTTCAGCACGTCGCCCACTGCCCACAGCGTCAGCCCGCCCAGATAAACGGGCTTCTTGCCAAAACGCTTAACCGCGCCGGGCACCAGAAACACGCCAATCAGAATGCAGCCCATGCTGAAAAAGCCCATCCACGACAGCAGATGCAGATCGTTTAGCACGTACTGGGTGTAGTAGACCTGTATCGCCAGCTTGATGTTGAAGGCGGCGAGGGTACACAGGTTGGCGATGCACAGCACCAGCAGCGGAGGATTACGGAAAATCGCACAAAACGATTTCAGAATGCCGGGCTTATGATGATCGGGCGTGAGCTCCACGTAGCGCTCTTTCACCCCGCTATAGCACCACCACATGCAGAACAGGCCGCCGGTGACGAACACCAGCGCGGCCACCATGTAGCCGAGCGAAGGCTGGCTGGCGAACAGCGCCTGAATGGGCATAAAGCCGACGGTGCAGAGCAACAGCCCAACCGTTGCGCCGCCCTGGCGCCAGGCCGCAAGCTGCGCGCGCTCGTTCGGGTTTTTGGTCATTGCCGGGACCATTGCGCCGTAGGAGCAGTTCATCAGGCTGTAGCAGAGGCCGAACAGCATGAACAGCGCGGTAGCGAGGGCCGTTTTCACCGTCAGGCTAAAGTCGTTGACCATAAACTGCGCCGTGGCGACCAGCGCTACCGGGACGGAGGCGTACAGAATAAACGGCCTGAATTTGCCCCTGGCACCGATGTTACGCCGGGAGTCCAGCAGCACGCCGGTCAGCATGTCGGTAAAGGCGGTGAAGAATTTCGCGACAAGGAAAATAATGCCGCCGTAAATGGCCGGTATCCCTAACTCGTCGGTATAGAATTTCAGCAGATACAACGTTCCGATGCTGAGCATCAGGTTTGAGCCTAAGTCACCTATCCCATAGGCAAATTTTTCACGCAGGCTTAGCTTCAACGTCAACGGATCAGGATTTTGATTCATATTCAATCCTCATAGCGCTCCGAAGAGCGCTATTTCGAGTCAACACCGCCCGTCCCCGGGAACATTTATCTCTAATGGACAAAGCGTAAGGCAATGATCTTACTGCTCTGCAGGGGCATTTTTGGGCTCACTTTCCTTTGCTTTCGCCTGTTCCTCTGCACGAATAGCGGCAACTTTTTTCCCAAAGAGAATTTGCAGCAGCGCTAAGGTTGCAAAGACAGGCAATAGGGCGGTTAACGTTGGAATGCCGAGTGCGCCTTTGATTAACATCGCGCCGGAGGTGATAAGAAGTAAAAAGACCACAACGCGGAAGACGTTAACAGGAATACGCTTATGTACGTATTGACCAACCAGCGACCCAAGGATCATGGTCGGGATGCAGAATGCCACCAGCTTGACGGTAGAGATGGTTAAAATGCCGCTGGTAGTCAGGCCACCAATAATAGCGATGTTATTGGCGGTGAAAAAAGCGTTCAGCGTGCCGCGGAAAGCAGCCGGAGCAAGATTACGCAGCATGCCGTAAATTACAACCGGCGGCCCGTTAGTAGAAAATGCAGAGCCCAGCGCACCGGCAATAACACCCGTAGGCATGGCGATCCAGTTTTTGTCATACACCGGCAGGCGTGGAATAAAGAGGCTGTAGAAGGAGTAGAGAATTAGAAAGCCCCCCAGGCCTATTTTCATTATGTAATCGGGGAAGTAAGAGAGAGCGTAAATTCCAACTGGGATCCCGGCGAAGGAAAACAGGATTAGCACCATGGCCGACTTCCAGTTGGTCTCCTTACGGGAAAGCCACGTCGCGTACAGGGCGGTCGCTGTGCCGACAATGACCGACATCGGCGCGGCCATTTTCAAAGGCAGCAGTAGCGTGATGAGCGGCATGGTGGTCAGCGCGCCGCCAAAGCCCGCGCAGATTCCGACGAAGGTATACAGGAACATAATGGCGATAACCAGGGCTATCGTCGTGTTGTCAAGCGCAATGCCGTCAGGCGTGAACAGTGTGAAAAATTCCATAATTCATCCTTGTTGAGTCAGGAGTTAATCTGGCGAAGCGAGGCAAACAACATGTGCCATTCGCTCTGTTTACGGTAAAACACTGGCGGTTTACCTATGGGCGCGCTGACGGTTACGTCTCCGCCCCCAAACCTTTCCCCGGTCCATGCGTTGATCCAGCTATCCTCAGGCAGGTATACCGCCCAATCGCTGCGGCCCTCTTCATATACCGGTGCGACGAGCAGGTCGCGGCCAAACAAATACTGATATTTCAGGGTGTAAGTGCGGGGATCATCCTCATAGTGAATAAATAACGGGCGCATCACCGGCAGGCCGGTTTTAGCGTTCTGCGCCACGGCGTGTTTGATATAGGGTTTCAGGGTGGTAAAGACGGTTGTCATACGAGCGAAATGGGCGATGGTTTCATCATCACTGTCGAACTGCCAGTTATCCCCGGGGCGATTGCCTTCATGCGTCCGCATCATGGGGGTAAAAGCGCTGAAGTCGCACCAGCGTAGAAGCAGCTCCTTGCTTCGCTTCATGCCATACAGAGTGGTATAGCCGCCGATATCGCTGTGATGCAGGCCATGCCCGCTCATCGCCAGTGAAAGTGCAGCAGGAATGACAGAGGCGAGGCCATCGTCGAGGCTCCAGTCGACGTTTTGATCGCCAGCCCACATCATGGTGGAGTACTTCTGGCTGCCGGTATAACCCGCCCGCATGAAAAACAGAACGTCGCCAGTCTTACCGGTTTCCTCCAGCGCCTCGTAATTGCATTTTGCCCACAGCGCAGGCCACGCGTTATGCATGATTTCGGCGCTGACGCCATTGTGCAAGAAGGTATCGGTCGGCAGGTATTCACCAAAATCCGCCATCCAACCACCGCAACCTGACGCAATCAGATTCTGCTTGATGAGATTCTTATACCAGTCGTAGGCGTCTGGATGTGTGAGGTCGAGGACGCCCGCGTAAAACTCGCCGAAATCAACATGGTAATCATTGCCGTGTGCGTCTTTCGTCAGATAGCCCAGCGCTGCGGCCTCTTTGCATAACTCTTTGTCGCTGGCGAGATAAGGATTGATGTAAGAGAGAAATTGCACCCCTTCGGCGTTCCATTGCCTGATGCGATCGCTCAACTGCGGATAAAGTTCATCGCTCCCTTTCCAGTTCCACATCACGCGTTTGCCGAACGAGGTCATCCGCGTACCGGACCAGTCCTGCGCCCAGATGCCATTGACCCTGACGCCACCTTTGCGCATCGCGTCGAGCTTTTGCTGGCAGACATCCGCACCGCCCTGGATGCCGAGCGTGATACCGTCATAAACCCAGTCCGGCAGCTCTGGCTGTCGGCCCAGCAAGGCGGTGAGTTTTTCCAGTAGCGCGACGTAAGTCTCCGCGCACTCGAAGCGTAGAGTTGCGTTATTTTCCCAAAACGCCAGTTCGTGAAACTCGGGTGCGCTGAAGTCGAAATTCATGTAGCAGCTGTTGTCGACGTGGCAATAATATTTCTGCGTACTCACGAACGTAGGCTGCGGGAAAAAGGTCCAGTAATAATCGCCCCCGGCATTTTCATGGCAATCCGCGAGCCAGGTGATATAGCTTTTTTTATTACGTCCAACCCCCTGTTCACTGGTCCACAGCGGGAACGGTTTACCGCGCAGATCAAAACAGGAGAACTGCTCGCCGCAGCCGTAAATATGATCCTCTTCGTGCGCCGCGAGACGTAGCCAGATGCGGTTGTGGGAAGAAGACCCGTTTTCAAGCTTCAGCTTCAGGCGGCCCTGAGGCTCGGTGCTAACATAAAGCGTGGCGCTCACGCTATCCGCACGGGTGAAGTGAATAACCCATCCGTCACGCAGTGGCGTGACAGCGGCATCGGGTAGCGCAATCTTCTCGTGTAGCCGATCCTGAATATTAAAATTACCGCGATACATTTCAATATCAGCGGTCCCTTCACCGACCCACAGACAGGGGGCCTCCTGGCTGTGACGTAAAATCAGGCGATTTTCCAGGGACAGGGTAAATCCGTTATCCGTCACAATGAGCGAAATATTTTTGCAGCCTGCAGGGGGGACGTTCATCGTTATCTCCGTTATTATTATATCGCCATGATTTTAATTGTTTTTTATAGGTCACCGCCGATGGCAAACCACAACTGGTGGCTTTCTCCAGGAGACAGCCGGACCAGTCCTATCGCGGAATTAAACGCGCCGGGTGGGCAACTCATCGGCTCAACCGCCAGCCCCGATCGGGATAATTTTTCACCGGAATAGATTTGGATCCATGGCTGTGAGCCGCGCAGCCAGGCTGTCATTCGTTGACTGGGGCTTGTTAATCGCACTTCCCATGACGCTTCCTGTTCGGTGACGTTAAAGCAGTGATCGATACGGGTAGTACCAATGGGTCGTGGCGTTGAGAAATTCAGGTCTGCATCTTCTGTGCAGGAGTATCTCCGGGTATCAGGGTTGAACAGCCGCGACGGCGGCAGCAAAAGTTCACACCGGTCTATTTTTTCTAAATCGCAGGTCAGATAGGGATGAGCGCCCGCACCATAAGGCGCGTCGGTATCGCCGATATTCGTGGCGCAGATGCGGGCCTCAAGGCCCGCAATGCTGTTTAAGGTCCAGGTCACTTCAGCCTGCAGCATAAAGGGATAACCGTAGTTCGGCGGCAGAAAGGCTGTCAGCACCACTTCGTTTTCAGCCTGCCGGGCGATTTGCCAGTTATGCCATGCCAGTAGGCCGTGGATCGCCGCACAGGAAACGCGGTCATTGATTGCGAGCTGCAACGTTTTGTTGTCAAACGTATAACTGCCCTCAGCGACGCGATTCGGCCAGGGAAGGAGTACTTTCCCCAGATGAGCGGGGGGCATATCTTCCGGCTTATGCGTAAGCGTAAGATGACGACCGCCGCGCGTTAGCTGAGCCAGCCCTGCGCCGGTGGTGACAATTTTCGCCTCATACTCGCCCGCGCGCAGTACCACGGTTTGTCCACTTTTATGCATTTGCGTAGCCTCGTGACTTTATCAACGGGGATTATTTAGCATTCACGTCCAGCAGCCCGGCCGCGACAGCTGGGGCAAGCCCCGGAGCCAGAGGGAGGCGTGGGATCACAAGGCAATGCAGCAGATGATAAATATCCTGCTTGCCGTCCCAGACTTTGGTCGTGACTTCGTTGTTGGTATCCAGCTCCTGCCACCAGGAACCATTTTCGTAGTCCATCAGATATTTGATGCAGTAATCCCACCACTGCTGATACCAGGTTTCGTACTGTTCATCACCGGTGACGGTGTACAGCGCATAGGCGGTACCCATGGCTTCTACAATCGGCCAGCGCACGCGCTCGCGAACAATGGGCTTGCCATCCCAGTCCACGGTATAAACAAAGCCATCGGCCCCGTCGGGTGCCCAGGCGTCGCGGATAGTGGCGTGGAAAAGCCCTTTCGCATCTTCCAGTAGCCACTCTGGCGGCGTTTCAAAGCGGGCTTCCAGCGCGGCGCGCAGGTGCAGCATCAGTCGGCCCCACTCGATCCAGTGGCCAGGCGTACCGCCGTAAGCGCGGAAGCGGTGGGCAGGGTTATCTTTGTTGTAATCGCGGATAGGGTTCCAGTTGGTGTCGAAATGCTCATTCACGCGATACTCCCCCTTGCGGGCGACATCGTGAATAATCACCGAGGTGATACGCAGGGCGCGGTCCAGCCATTTACGATCATGCGTGACGTCATAGACGATCAGGAAAGCTTCCACGGCGTGCATGTTGGCGTTACCGCCACGGTAATCTTCCGTTTTACTAAAGGCTTCATCCCAGGATTCCAGACACATCTGCTCCTGCTCGCTCCAGAAGTACTTCTCGATGACGTCAATAACCTCATTGAGCAGCTGGCGCGCCTCAGGATGACCGGTTGTGACGGCGCTGGCGGCCCCCAGAAGCACGAAGAAGTGCTGATAACCCTGTTTGGAGGCATCGACAACGCCCTCGTCATTTACACAGGCGTACCAGCCGCCATATTGCTTGTCACGAAGTGCACCGTTCAGGGCTTTGATACCGTGATCGACCAGCGCCATCGCACCGGGACGCCCCATGGCTGCGGCTACAGAGTAGACGTGCAACATGCGTGCGGTGATCCAAAGATGGGTTCCGACTTCTGCTTTTACCTGCCCGGTGTTGCCGAGCCAGCCAAAACCGGTGGGAACTACGGCGTTCTTGCCAAAATCAAAAATGCGGTCAGTTTCTTGCTCCAGCCAGCGATTGTGGCTCAGTGTGTTAAACCATTTCATCTTTGCTCTCCTTGAATTAGCGGCGGGCCATCATTTCGTCGACGATCTCACCTAAGCGTTGCAGTTTTGGAACGGAAATATCTCGCAGCATGAGTTCGGTTTCCGGCAGTCCAACCACAGAAGACCAGACGGCACGGCCGGCTAAGAATCCTGAAGCTCCGGCCTGCATCGCCATACGCACGGCGCGCGGGAATAGCTTTTCATCTACGCCGGACGAGAGGATCACCCAAGGCATGTTGATCTGCTCGTTCAGCTTCTGCGATGCGGTCAGCAGCTCCTGCTGCGTTCCTATACCGGCCAGCGGCATCTCGACTTTGTAAAGGTCTGCTCCGCTATCTCCCAGCTCTTTTGCCGCATCAATAATTGCCTGCTCGCGATCAAATACATCCCCGCGACGCGGCGGGCGCACGACCGGTTCGATAATGCTGAGCAAGCCATTCGCGTGGCAAAGCTGGTTAAACTCACGCACCATCTCCAGGCGCTGCTGCGGATCTTCATCGCTACGCCACAGCACCAGAAGCTTCAGCGCTTTGCCTCCATCGCGTTTAACCGCCTGCGGATCGATATTCCTGTCAATCACTACGCTATCTACCGGGAGGCCGTTGCCTGGAATGAATTTGTCGGCGGCAACAATCATCGCGCAGCTTTGCGCTATGGCGTTTTGCTCGACTATCTGGCGATAGCAAAATTGCCGATCGACCAGAATGGCGGACGCATACGGCGACACAATCTTTGCCGTATTCACTTTGAAATCTGTTAACTGCTTATCGGTGACTGGCGCGGGTACGCCCGCCGCAGAGAACATCATGCGCATCGCTTCACGCTGATCGACGGCAAGCATGGCAAAACCGCCGGAGGGACGAGTGATGTCCATTAGGGTATATGTTGTCATTCCATAGTCCTTTTGCTTATCAGTGTTGGTTTTTTAGCCCGGCAGACGCGCGAACCTGTTCGAGAATGGCACTCCAGTCTTCACGACCGCGTCCTGCAGCGCGTGCCTGGTTATAGACCTCACGGGATGCTGCACCGAGCGGCATTGGGACGTGTAGCTGATTAGCCAGGTCCAGGGCGATCCCTAAATCCTTATGCGCAAGATCAATCATGAATGCCGGAGAGAGATCGCCTTTCAGCACTTTGTTCGGCCAGGAGGTGGTGAAGTGGCCTTTTCCGGCAGCGGTACCGCTCATGACCTTGAGCGCTACGTCGAAAGAGAGCCCCAGCGCTTCACAGAGCACGGCGGCCTCGGCGGACAACGCGTTAAGGGCGATACTCATGTAGTTGTTGATTAATTTGACTCGGATCCCCATTCCGGGGCCGCCCGCCTCAATTAACTCATTGCCCATTGCCATCAGTACTGGGGTAGCGCGTTCGACCTGGCGGGACGTCCCTCCCGCCAACAGCAGCAGCGTTCCGGCGATGGCATGATCCGATGTACGGCCTACCGGAACATCCATCATGCTGAAGCCGCGATCGGCCATCTCATTGATAAGTTTGTCGGTTTGTAGTGGATGAATTGTCGACATATCAATGACGAGCGCTTCGGGTGACAACGCTTCACAAATACCGTTTTCGCCAAATAAAACGGCCCGAACCAAATCACCGTTAGGCAGCATGGTAATGACGAAATCGGCGCCTTTAGCAGCGCCGGCAGGCGTTGGTGATGGTTTTGCACCTTTCTCGGCCAGCACCTGTACAGCATCAGGATTCACATCAAAAACGTTAAGCTGATGACCCTGTTTAAGCAGATTGCTCGCCATCGGCGCGCCCATCTGCCCTAACCCAATAAAAGCAATTGCTGCCATAACTCCTCCTGTTGATGTGTGTCGTTTTCTGTCTATTGTGGCCGTTTTGTGTTGTCTGATTTTGAGTGTATTTGTAATTTATGATCATAAAATTGACATCGGTCAATTAACAAACAGATGGCGACATTAAGATAGAAGCACCATAAACACGCTGAAGGAATCACCATGACTCGAATCGCTTGTGTAGGCATTACCGTGCTGGATCGCATCTGGTATCTTGATGATTTACCTAAAGAAGGTGGTAAGTTTGTCGCCAGAAACTATACGGAAGTTGGTGGCGGACCTGCAGCGACGGCCGCCGTTGCAGCGGCAAAACTGGGGGCAGAAGTCGATTTCATTGGACGGGTAGGAGACGACGATACAGGGCGGAGATTGCTCACCGAGCTGGAGTCCTGGGGCGTCAATACGCGCTACACTCGCGTGGTTGAAAATGCCCGCTCATCACAGTCAGCAGTACTGGTTGATGTGCACGGTGAGCGCATTATTGCCAGTTATCCAAGCCCGGATCTGCCAGAAACAGCCGACTGGCTGGATGAGATTGATTTTTCTCAGTGGGATGCCGTTCTGGCTGACGTTCGCTGGCACGACGGGGCAAAACGCGCATTCACGTTAGCGCGCCAGCAGGGCGTTTTAACGGTGCTGGACGCAGACACAACCCCACAAAATATTGCCGATTTGGTTGAGCTTAGCGACCATGCGGCGTTTTCAGCACCGGGACTAGAGCGGCTGGTCGCTTTGAAAGAACCTGGGGAGGCGCTCAAAAAAGCTCAAACGATCACAAATGGACATGTCTACGTAACGCACGGCGATCAGGGCTGTTACTGGCTTGATAAAGGCGTGCTATCCCATCAACCTGCTTTTGCAGTTAAGGTCGTAGACACTACGGGAGCCGGAGATGTCTTCCATGGTGCCCTTGCAGTGAGCCTTGCAAGACAGGAATCTGTCGAAGAGGCGGTGCGTTTTGCCAGCGCTGTGGCTGCGCTCAAATGCACGCGTCCGGGTGGAAGAGCCGGTATCCCTGACTGTGATCAAACTCGATCCTTTTTGTCAATTTTTGTATAAAATAAGGAACATGATGGATTGAGAGGACCTCTCATGAGCCTTACAGAATTAACCGGTAATCCACGGCACGACCATCTGCTGAGGCTGATCGCTGACCGTGGATACATGAATATTGATGAACTGGCGCAGTTGCTGGATGTCTCGACGCAAACGATACGGCGTGACATCCGTAAACTTAGCCAGCAGGGATTGATTACGCGTCATCACGGAGGAGCGGGTCGCGCCTCCAGCGTGGTGAATACTGCTTTTGAACAGCGCGAAGTTTCGTTGACCAAAGAGAAGCAAGCCATTGCTGAAGCCATCGCCGACTATATTCCGGATGGCTCCACAATTTTTATTACTATCGGTACGACGGTGGAGCATATCGCTCGAGCGCTGCTTCACCATAACCATCTGCGCGTTATCACTAACAGCCTGCGGGTGGCACATATTCTCTACAAAAATCCGCGTTTTGAAGTGATGGTCCCGGGCGGTACATTGCGTCCGCATAATGGTGGGATCATCGGCTCCTCTGCGACCACGTTTGTTTCCGGTTTTCGGGCGGACTACCTTGTCACAAGTCTGGGCGCAATTGAAGCCGACGGCACGATGATGGAGTTCGATGTTAACGAAGCCAACGTCGTAAAAATGATGATTGCCCATTCCCGGCATATTTTACTGGCGGCCGATCATACGAAATACCATGCCTCTGCGGCGGTAGAAATCGGTAACATATCTCTGGCTAGCGCGTTATTTACCGATGAAAAGCCAACGGGTTCGCTGCAAAATCTCCTTGCATTCAGCCATGTAGAAGTGATTGATGTCAGTTCCAGCGACATTAGTCATGCAGGATAACTGTCAAACCCGGCTCATTGTGCGCCGGGTTTTTTTTCTGTTTCTCTCCGCTGAATTTCACGCATAGCCAAACCTTATCTTTCCCGCTACAGTTACTTTTCCACGGCGAAAAGGAGATAAACATGCTTTATATCTTTGATTTAGGAAATGTAATCGTCGATATCGATTTTAATCGAGTGTTGGGCGCATGGAGCGATTTCAGCCGTGTCCCGCTGGCGACGCTAAAGCAGAACTTTAAGATGGGCGAAACCTTCCATCAGCATGAGCGGGGTGAAATTAGCGACGAAGCGTTCGCAGAGCGCTTCTGTCAGGAAATGGATCTGCCGTTAAGCTACGAGCAGTTTTCCCACGGCTGGCAGGCGGTATTTGTGGCGATCCGCCCGGAAGTCAACGGCATCATGCACAAGCTGCGCGAGCAGGGGCATCGCGTGGTCGTACTGTCGAACACTAACCGCCTGCATACCACCTTCTGGCCTGATGAATACCCTGAAATCCACGCGGCGGCAGACAAAATCTATCTCTCCCAGGAGATGGGAATGCGCAAACCAGAAGCGCGTATTTATCAGGCCGTTCTGCAGGCGGAAGGGTTCTCCGCGGCCGATGCGGTCTTTTTTGATGACAACGCCGATAATATAGAAGGAGCTAACCAGTTGGGTATCACGTCAATTCTGGTGACCGGAAAAGAGACGATACCGAACTATTTTGCGAAGCAGTTATGCTAAAAACCGTTCATCAAAAAGCAACGCACCACACGCGCCCCTTCAGGGCGTGGCTGAAACTCCTCTGGCACCGCATCGATGAGGACAACATGACGACGCTGGCGGGGAATCTCGCCTACGTGTCGCTGCTCTCACTGGTGCCGCTGGTGGCGGTTATCTTTGCGCTTTTTTCGGCGTTTCCCATGTTTGCCGACGTCAGCCTTCAGCTTCGCCATTTCGTTTTTGCGAATTTCATTCCCGCCACCGGGGATGTTATTCAGAACTACATTGAGCAGTTTGTTGCCAATTCGAGCAAGATGACGGCGGTAGGCGCGTGCGGGCTTATCGTCACCGCGCTGCTGCTGATGTACTCCATCGACAGCGCGCTTAATACCATCTGGCGGAGCAAAAAGGTTCGGCCAAAGGTTTACTCCTTTGCCGTGTACTGGATGATTTTAACGCTCGGTCCTTTGCTGGCGGGGGCGAGCCTGGCAATCAGCTCGTACCTCCTTTCACTGCGCTGGGCGAGTGACTTAAACAGCGTTATCGATAACGTGCTGCGCATCTTCCCGCTGATTTTGTCCTGGCTCTCATTCTGGCTGCTTTACAGCGTGGTCCCAACGATCCGCGTACCTAACCGGGATGCTGTCGTGGGGGCGTTGGTCGCAGCCGTGCTCTTTGAACTGGGCAAGAAAGGGTTCGCGCTGTACATCACCATGTTCCCGTCGTATCAGCTGATTTACGGCGTGCTGGCGGTGATCCCCATTTTGTTTGTCTGGGTCTACTGGACGTGGTGTATCGTCTTGCTTGGCGCCGAAATAACTGTCACTCTCGGGGTCTACCGCGAACTAAAAAAAGCAGCTCAAGCTGAAATACAACAAGAAGCAGACCAACCATGATTGCATTGATCCAGCGCGTAACCCGTGCCAGCGTCACCGTGGAGGATGAGGTGACGGGTGAAATTGGCCCAGGACTTTTGGTGTTGTTAGGTGTCGAAAAGGATGACGACGAGCAAAAAGCCAACCGCCTGTGCGAGCGCGTGCTGGGTTACCGCATTTTCAGCGATGCGGAAGGCAAAATGAACCTCAACGTTCAGCAGGCGGGCGGCAGCGTGCTGGTGGTATCCCAGTTTACGCTGGCGGCCGATACCGGGCGCGGCATGCGTCCGAGCTTCTCGAAAGGCGCTGCGCCGGACCGTGCAGAAGCACTTTATGAATACTTTGTTGAGCGTTGTCGCCAACTGGACATGAACACGCAAACCGGACGATTCGCTGCAGATATGCAGGTATCGCTGGTGAACGATGGCCCCGTCACGTTCTGGCTCCAGGTATGAGCCAGCTGGCGACGCGGCCGCGGTTAACAAGAGAGAGTACAGCTATGTATCACCTTCGCGTACCGCAAACGGAAGAAGAGTTAGACGTTTATTATCATTTCCGCTGGGAAATGCTGCGCAAGCCACTCCATCAACCGAAAGGGTCTGAACGCGACGCCTGGGACGCGATGGCGCATCACCAGATGGTGGTGGACGAAGAGGGGAACCTCGTGGCCGTCGGGCGTCTTTATATCAATGCCGACAATGAAGCCTCAATCCGCTTTATGGCCGTTCACCCGTCAGTGCAGGATAAAGGGCTCGGCACGCTGATGGCGATGACGCTTGAGTCCGTTGCCCGTCAGGAAGGGGTCAAGCGCGTGACCTGTAGCGCCCGTGAAGACGCGGTCGAGTTTTTTGCCAAGCTTGGTTTCGTGAACCAGGGGGAAATCACCGCCCCGCAAACAACGCCGATCCGCCACTTTTTGATGATCAAACCGATCGCCACCCTGGATGACATTCTGCATCGCGCCGACTGGTGCGGGCAGTTGCAGCAGGCGTGGTATGAGCATATACCGCTCAGTGAAAAAATGGGCGTGCGCATCCAGCAGTATACTGGTCAAAAATTCATTACCACCATGCCGGAGATCGGCAACCAGAACCCGCACCACACCCTGTTTGCAGGGAGCCTTTTCTCGCTGGCTACGCTTACCGGATGGGGGCTGATCTGGCTAATGCTGCGCGAGCGTCATCTGGGTGGCACCATCATTCTGGCCGATGCCCACATTCGCTACAGCGCACCGATCAGCGGCAAGCCGAGCGCCGTCGCCGATCTCGGTGCACTGGGCGGCGATCTCGACCGACTGGCGCGTGGCCGTAAAGCGCGCGTGCAGATGCAGGTTGAGCTCTTCGGCGATGAAACGGCGGGCGCGGTGTTTGAAGGAACCTACATCGTTCTCCCTGCCAAGCCGTACGGTGCGTATGAAGAGGGTGGGAACGAGGAGGAGTAGCCTCTTCCGTTTTATCGCCGGGCGGCACTGATCCGCCAGGCGATATCCCGCATCACATCCCTCGCTGACTGACTCACGCCGCCAAGCTGAAAGAAACCGTGTATCACACCCAGCCACCGTTGGGCCGTGCACGTCACCCCCTGCTCTGACAGATGCCGATACAGCATCTCGCCCTCATCACAGAGCGGATCATATTCAGCGGTAATAATGTGCACAGGCGGAAGACCGCTAAAATCATCCCGCCACAGCGGGCTGGCTTCGGGATGTTGGCGATCGGTGCCGGCCAGATACATTTCATACCCGCTGAGCAAGGTGTCGCGGGTGATGACATAATCCGCGCCGTTGAGAATATAGCTTTCAAAACGAGCCGTCGCGTCAAGCATTGGGTAGATCAGGATCAGCTGTGCTGGTTGCCAGACACCTTTCGCTTTGAGCCGCAGCGACGTCACCAGCGCCAGATGTGCCCCCGCACTGTCTCCGCAAAGGGTTATCCGGTTTCTGTTCACCCCAAGCCTGTCGGCATACTGCCAGACTAAATCTGCCCCTCTTTCGGCGTCGTCATGCGCGGCGGGGAAAAGATGTTCGGGCGCAAGCCTGTACTGCACCGCAACGATCCGGCAGTTGCCTTTAAACGCCAGTTGGCGAAGCTGATTATCGTGGGTATCAAAACCGCCGCTGACAAAGCAACCGCCGTGATAGTAGATGGCAGCAGGTAAGGTTTCGGGTGCATTGAGAGGGGAAAACACCCGAAAGGTCATTCCCTCAAGAACGAGCGTTTCAACAACAACGCGATTTTCAGTCTCACCGGCAAGTTCTGTGCTGGCAATATACCCGGCTCTCCGGTCATCAATACTCTGCTTTCGCGGGGAGGGCCGTCCTGCAGCAATAAAATCCTGAACAAGCTTATCAATACCCTTTTCCAGCGCCATGGCTACGTCCTTACACTGTGTTTATATACAGCTTTATAACCTGGTTTACGGCAGATGAAAACAGAGAAATTTGCGGGTGTGAACATTCTGGAAAGCGGCTCGCAAAACCTGCAACAACCTTAACCATGTCCTTTAACTCTGTTTTTAATGTGGATATATTGCCTGAAAATTAACCGATGATGATATACTAAGGTGATATATGTGTTTTTTTGCGGACCTTACTATGGGCAGAATATTGATCGACTTGTCTGACGACGTGATTCAACGACTGGATAACCTCAAGCAGCTGCGCAACCGGCCACGGGCCGAACTGCTGCGCGAAGCCATAGAACAGTATCTCGATCAGCAAAGTACTTCGGTTATCCGCGACGCGCTTGGCCTGTGGGGAAATCAGCAGGAAGACGGGCTGGAGTATGAACGCAAGCTGCGTGAGGAGTGGTAATCATGGAGCACATGGCAGTGTTTGATACCAATATTCTCATCGATCTTTTTAATAATCGCGTTGAGGCTGCTGATGCGATTGATCGCACCGCATCGCATCGCGCTATTAGCCTAATCACATGGATGGAAGTCATGGTGGGCGCGCGCAAGCACGGCCATGAAGCAAAAACGGAAGCTGTGCTGGGGGCGTTTGAAATTATTGATGTGTCACGTGATATCGCGGAAAGAAGCGTATTACTCCGCGAAAAGCACGGTATGAAGCTCCCTGACGCCATCATTCTGGCGACTGCTCAGAGCAGAAGCTGCCCGTTAATTTCGCGAAATACGAAAGACTTTTCGGGCATTGCCGGAGTCGTTTCACCTTACCAGCTGTAGGCCGGGCAAGCCTGCGCCGCCCGGCATGTGTACAGGAGATTACTCCCCTTCACCCGGGAACAGGAACGGGTTAATCGAGCTGCGGGCAAAGCCCTCCTGCTCCATTTTCGCGTCCAGAATCAGCGAGGCGAGATCGTCAGCGACCGCTTCGACTTTTGGGTCTTTTTCCTGATACAGAATCTTCAGGTAGGTCCCGCAGTCTCCGCAGCTTTCAGCTTTCACCGCCGCGTCTTCGTTTTCCAGCGACCAGTAGTTCAGATCGCGGGTCTGTTCGCAGTTGCTGCACTTGATGCGGACCACGTGCCACTCGGTTTCACACAGGTTGCAGTGCAGGTAGCGCAGCCCCTGGGTGGTGCCAATCTGCACCATGCTGGAGACCGGCATTGAGCCGCACACCGGGCAGAACTGGCGCGCTTCGCCGTATTCCGCACGGGCCTTGCCTGGGATCAGGCTGGCCATTTGCGCCCAATAGAGTGACAGCGCAGCCCAGATGAACGGCGCTTTATCGCTGCTGACCAGCGAGAAGTCAGAGGCAAACAGCGCGCTCGCCATCTCTTCCAGCTCCCGATCGGAGGCTTTTTCCAGATTCTCAATCACCGCCAGCGCGGTACCGCTCATCTCCGGCTTCAGCTCGGCAATCAGCGAGTTCAGCAGCTTTTGCCAGTGCTTGTCGCGCGGCAGGACGTGAATATCCAGCGGCGGTTTGCCCTGAACGTTGGCCTCTTTGATACGCGCGGTCAGGTCAATTTGCAGCGGATGGTCGTACAGCACCACTTCCTGCGCATGGGCGACCAGCGCGGCAAAGCGCAGAAAATCGCCCAGCGGGTTGTTCTCGGCCAGCTCGCGCAGACGCTCTGCACGGCGGTTGTAGAGGTTCTTGAGTCTGGGGAATAACAGCGGCGGAATGTAATCCGCCGTGCGTTTCTCGCTCGAACCCAGCTCATCTTGCGGGATTATGCGAATACTCATTCAGATGACTTTTCCTGTTTCTGGCGGACTTCACGGTACCAGCGCGGGTGATGTTTCTTCGCCCACGTGCTGGTTACCCATCCCTCCACCATCGCGGTAATGGTGCCTTTCACCCAAAGGGCGGCGTAGATATGCACCATGATAACCACAATTAGCGCCACTGCGGCAAATGAATGCAGCATCAGCGCGAACCGGATCACCGGGATTGAGAAAGCAGGCGCAAAATACGGACGCCAGATGATCACGCCGCTCACCAGCAACAGGACCAGGAAAATAATCGCCGCCCAGAATACGCATTTCTGGCCGAAGTTATAACGCCCGGTGTCACCTACTTCCTCGTTGACGACGATCTTACGAATATTCTTCGCCCAAAAGATATCATCCCGATTGATTAGGTTATGGTGCCAGTATCGGAAAAACATGATGATGAACGACGCGAACATGATGACGCCAACAAACGGGTGCAGTATACGCGCCAGCTGTGGGGTCCCCATGATCTGCATCAGCCAGTTGAAGGACGGGAAGAAGAACCCCAGCCCGCTTATCGCCGCCAGCATGAAGCAGAAGGCGGTGACCCAGTGGTTGATACGTTCCGGCGCGGTGTAGCGCACGATGGTGTCACGTTTTCTCATTTGCGCACCTCGTCTTTCTCTTCATGCAGGTTGTCGTCTTCCTCTTCCGCGCGGTTCGGGCCGACGCCGACATAGTGGAAGATGCTCGCTGCGAAGGTGGCAGCAAAGCCCACCGCGGCCAGCGGTTTCCAGATGCCTTTCCAGAACTTCACGGTGGCGCTGATTTCCGGGTTCTCCGGCAGGCCGTGATACAGGTTCGGCTTGTCGGCGTGGTGCAGCACGTACATCACGTGCGTACCGCCCACCCCGGACGGGTCGTACAGGCCCGCGTTGTCGTAACCGCGGGTTTTCAGCTCGCCCACGCGCTCGGCCGCCAGCGTTTTCATGTCCTCTTTGGAGCCAAAATGGATTGCGCCGGTCGGACAGGTTTTCACGCACGCAGGCTCCTGGCCGACGGTAACGCGGTCAACGCACAGCGTGCATTTGTAGACGCGGTTGTCTTCCGGGTTCAGGCGCGGCACGTCGAACGGACAGCCGGCGATGCAGTAGCCGCAGCCGATGCACTGCTCTGACTGGAAGTCGACGATGCCGTTGGCATACTGAATGATAGCCCCTTCTGACGGGCACGCCTTCAGACAGCCCGGATCCGCGCAGTGCATACAGCCGTCTTTGCGGATAAGCCATTCCAGCTTGTCGTTCTGCTCCACTTCCGAGAAACGCATCACCGTCCAGGACTTGGCGGTCAGATCGGCGGGGTTGTCGTACACCCCGACGTTATGACCCACTTCGTCACGCAGGTCGTTCCACTCTGAACAGGCCACCTGACAGGCTTTACAGCCGATACAGGTGGTCACGTCGATAAGCTTCGCCACTTCCTGCTGGTGGTCCCGCGCCTGAGGCGCGGGCGTGAAACTGTTTGTCGCGGAACGACGGATAATATCCTGAGATTGATAAGCCATATGTCGTCTCCGTTACACCTTTTCCACGTTCACGAGGAAGGCCTTAAACTCCGGCGTCTGCGTGTTCGCATCGCCGACGAACGGCGTCAGGGTGTTAGCAATAAACCCTTTCTTCGCCACGCCCTCATAACCCCAGTGGATCGGAATACCGATGGTGTCCACCTGCTGACCGTGTACGTTCAGCGTGCGAATACGCTTGGTCACCACCGCCTTGGCTTTAATGTAGCCGCGGTTAGAGGAGACCTTCACGGTATCGCCATGGGCGATGCCGAGCTTGTTCGCCAGCTTCTCGCCGATCTCCACAAACTGTTCCGGCTGCGCGATGGCGTTAAGCAGCGCGTGCTTGGTCCAGTAGTGGAAGTGCTCGGTCAGACGATAGGTGGTGCCCACGTACGGGAACTTGTCCTTTTTACCCAGCGCTTCAAAATCGCCCTTGAAGATACGGGCTGCCGGGTTAGAGACCACGTTCGGGTGCAGCGGGTTAGTGCCCAGCGGCGTCTCAAACGGCTCGTAGTGTTCCGGGAACGGCCCTTCCGCCATCTTATCGATAGCAAACAGGCGCCCCATCCCTTCAGGCTGCATGATAAACGGCCCGACGTCGCTGCCCGGTGCGGCAGTGCTGTAGTCCGGAATATCCACGCCGCCCCATTTCGCGCCGTCCCACTTCAGAAGCTGACGCTTCGGATCCCACGGGTTGCCCTGCGGGTCCGCGGATGCGCGGTTATAGAGGATGCGGCGGTTCAGCGGCCATGCCCACGCCCAGCCCAGCGTATTGCCGAGGCCCGACGGGTCGGCGTTGTCGCGGTTGGCCATCTGGTTGCCTTTTGGCGTCCAGCTGCCGGCAAAGATCCAGCAGCCGCTGGAGGTCGTACCGTCATCACGCAGGTGCGCGAAGGTGCTGAGCTGATCGCCTTTCTTCGCCAGAACCGCACCGGTGGCCGGGTCGATAACGTCTGCCAGCGCCTTACCGTTGCTCTCCATCGCCACTTCTTCTGGCGCAGGGTTTTCCGGCGTCGAGTAGTTCCAGGTCATGTTCAGCACCGGTTCCGGGTTCGCACCGCCTTCTGCCGCATACATCTTGCGCAGGCGCAAGAAGATACCGGCCAGGATCTCGCCGTCGTTCATGGCGATGCCCGGGGCGTCTGCACCCTTCCAGTGCCACTGCAGCCAGCGGCCGGAGTTGACGATGGAACCGTTCTCTTCCGCGAAGCAGGTGGACGGCAGACGGAACACTTCGGTCTGAATTTTCGACGGATCGACGTCGTTCGATTCACCGTGGTTCTGCCAGAAGGTCGAGGTTTCGGTGTTGAGCGGGTCAATCGTCACCAGGAACTTCAGCTTCGACAGCGATTCGACAACCTTGTTCTTGTTCGGGAACGACGCGACCGGGTTAAAGCCCTGGCAGATATAGCCGTTGACCTGGCCCTGGTGCATCATCTCGAAATACTGCAGAACGTCGTAACCCTTGTCCCACTTCGGCAGCCAGTCAAAGCCCCAGCTGTTTTCCGCCGTCGCCTTGTCGCCGAAGAAAGCTTTCATCATCGAGACGAAGAATTTCGGATAGTTGCCCCAGTAGTTCACCTGGCCTTCGAGCAGCGGTTTAGGCGTGCTGGCCGTCAGGTAGGTTTGCAGGTCGGTCTGTTTTTCGCTTGGCAGGTTCATGTAACCCGTCAGGCTTTGTGACAGCAGGCCGAGGTCGGTCAGACCCTGAATGTTCGAGTGGCCGCGCAGGGCGTTCACGCCGCCGCCTGCCATCCCCATGTTGCCGAGCAGGAGCTGAACCATCGCCATGGTGCGGATGTTCTGCGCGCCGATGGAGTGCTGCGTCCAGCCGAGTGCGTACAGGAACGACGCGGTTTTGTCCTTCGCGCTGGTTTCGGCGATCAGCTCGCAGACTTTCAGGAAGTCCGCTTTCGGCGTTCCGCAGATGTTCTCCACCACGTCCGGCGTGTAGCGGGAAACGTGCTCTTTCAGCAGGTTCCACACGCAGCGCGGGTGTTGCAGGGTGGTGTCGCGCTTCGCAAAGCCGTTCTCATCCAGCTCGTAGTTCCAGCTGGTTTTGTCGTACCTGCGTTTTTCGGCATCGTAACCGCTGAACAGGCCATCGTCGAAGCTGTAGTCTTCACGCACGATCAGGCTGGCGTTGGTGTAGGCCTCGGTGTATTCGCGGTTATATTTTTCGTTGGTCATCAGGTACAGCAGTACGCCTGACAGGAAGGTGATGTCAGTACCTGAACGAATAGGGGTGTAGAAATCCGCCACTGACGCAGTTCGCGTGAAGCGGGGATCGATCACAATCAGCTTCGCACCGTTGTGGATTTTGGCTTCCATCGCCCAGCGGAACCCGACGGGGTGCGCTTCAGCGGCGTTACCGCCCATCACCACGATGAGGTTGGCGTTCTTGATGTCGACCCAGTGGTTGGTCATCGCACCGCGACCAAATGTTGGAGCAAGACTTGCTACCGTTGGTCCGTGTCAGACGCGCGCCTGGTTGTCGACCGCGAGCATACCG
>CAMKZP010000001.1 GCA_946477805.1 uncultured Enterobacter sp. | reverse complement strand
ACTGCTACGCCAACTATGAATCGATGGCGGAAAGCCTGCGCGGCGGGCTGTCGATTGGTCTGTCCGGCTTCGGTTTCTGGAGCCACGATATCGGCGGTTTCGAAAACACCGCGCCGGCCCACGTCTACAAGCGCTGGTGCGCGTTCGGGCTGTTCTCGAGCCACAGCCGCCTGCACGGCAGCAAATCCTACCGCGTGCCGTGGGCGTACGATGACGAGTCCTGCGACGTGGTGCGCCACTTCACGCAGCTGAAATGCCGGATGATGCCGTATCTTTATCGCCAGGCCGCGCTGGCGCGTGAGTTCGGCACGCCGATGCTGCGCGCGATGATGCTGGAGTTCCCGGACGATCCGGCGTGCGATTACCTTGACCGTCAGTACATGCTGGGGGATTCGGTGATGGTTGCGCCGGTGTTTTCCGAGGCGGGTGACGTGCAGTTCTACCTGCCGGAAGGCCGCTGGACGCATCTGTGGCATAACGATGACATTCAGGGCAGCCGCTGGCATAAACAGCAGCATGACTTCATGAGCCTGCCGGTTTACGTGCGCGATAACACCCTGCTGGCGCTGGGCAGCAACAGCCAGAAGCCGGACTATGCGTGGAACGAAGGTACTGCCTTCCAGCTGTTTAACCTGAGCGATGGCGCAACGGCGGCCAGCGAAGTGCCTGCGGCTGACGGTTCCGTGGCGTTTACGCTGAAGGCGTCGCGTCAGGGCGATACGGTGACCATTACGGGAACAGGCGCGGCGCGGGGCTGGTCCGTCTGCTTGCGTAATGTACAGAAAATCGGCGGCGTCAAAGGCGGTTCACACGCGGGCAGCGAGTGGGGCGTGGTGGTCAAAGCCGAGGGGAATGAGGTGGTGGTTCACCTTTAATTCCCCTCACCCTAACCCTCTCCCCAAAGGGGAGAGGGAACGTTTACGCTCTCTCCCTAAAAGTGGCGAGGGTACGTTTTACTCCCTCTCCCTGAAAGGGAGAGGGTTCGGTTTGCTCCCTCTCCCTTTCAGGGAGAGGGCTGGGGTGAGGGTTGTGTTGACACCACGCCACCCGCCATCGTCTGCTGCACCTGCTGTTTATCCATATTCACCGCGTTCAGCTTGCCGTTCACCGTTGGCTTCAGCGGCGCGCTGGCCTGCACGCTGCCGCTGGCGGTAAGCTGAATATTGCCGTCGCCAGAGATCGGCAGCGCTGGCCAGCCCCACTGCTGCAGCACGTTCAGCGGTACACCGCGCCCGTTCAGGCTAACCGTGACCTGCCGCTGCGGGAGCTGCGACACGGTGGCGGTAGCCTCCAGAATACCTTTCTCAGTAAACGCGCTCAGGTCGGTGATATTCACCGTCGCCGCGTTAGCGTTCAGCGCCAGCGACGGGCGACGCACGTCCACGCGGTTAAAGGTGGCCGCCGCGCCGTTCAGCGTGGCGCTGCCTCCCCACACGCCCCACTGCCTGTCCTTAGCCAGCTGCAGGTTCGCGCCGTAGCCATCAAAAGAGGTGATCTGCCACGGGAAGGTTGGGTCGATATCAATCACCAGATTGCGGCTCAGGCCAAATTTTTTCAGCGTCACTCCGTTCAGCCATTCCGGCAGCCGGTCCATCCACAGCGTTTTCCAGTTTTCGGGCAGCGTGTATTCCAGGCCGGCGATGGCGGCATCGTCCAGCACCAGGGTTTTACCGTCACGCAGCCAGTTACCCGAGGTACGCACCATGCCGCCTTCCCACCGGGAAGTGAACTGACGCAGCGCGATGCCCCGAGGGGAGAATTCAGCATTCAAAATAGGGTCGAAAAGATGCAGCGAACCGTAGATAAACTCGCTGGCATTCATGGACAAACGTCCCTCCTGGCTTTGCCAGTCGCCTTTACTCAGCGTCAGGTTGCGCAGGCTTAAATCGAGGTCGGTCACCGCCCAGTCGGGCCCCTGCAGGCGCGCATCGGTCACCTCCAGCCGACCAATCTGTAGAGAGGGGAGCGTGGTGATGGGGGCGAAGAAATCCATCAGTGATTTCTCGCTCTGCAGGCGAATATCATTTAAGCGCATTGAGTCGATAATCCAGCCGCCATCGGCGTTACGCAGGGCCGAGCCGGTGAGCGAGCCGCGCGCCATATCGGCGCCGATGGTAGTGAGCACCACCTCTTTGCCGTTGAGCTGGCCCTGAATCAGGACGTTACTGGCCGGTACGCCGTTAAGGGTGAGCGAGCCTGCGCTCATCTGGATCTGCGCATTTTTGCCCAGCACGTTGCCCGCTTCTGGCTGCCACGGGCTGACGCCGCCGGTGACTTTCTGCGCGCTGAGATCCCATTCGGTGTTCGGGCTGTTAAACGCCATATTGTTGAGCTGCAGTCGGTCCGCCTGGAACGGCAGCGGCGCGGTCTGCGGAGAGAGATTCAGCGTGCCATCGAACAGCGTGATGGCGTCCATGTGCAGCGGGTCGGTCACCTGACGGCTGCTTAAGCCAATGTCGACCTTTTTGGCGACCAGCGTGGCGGGCTTGCCGTCACGACCAAAGGTGACGTTTTCCAGAATGATGTGGGAAGGCGATGAAAAGCGGTGGTCCATCAGGTCGAAATTGAGTTCGTAATCGGTATTCACCGTGATCCAGCTGCTGACCTGTGAAGCGCCCCAGCGGGTCTGGAGCAGGATATAAAACGCCAGCGCCACCATGAGCAGGGCGATAAGAAGATAGACGAGCAGCTTTCCAATAAATTTCATGGTCTTCCATCCCGTGAAACGCACATACAGGAGTTATGCACGATTTATGCGCAATCCTCAAGGCGGGAATGGTGTAAAGAGATGTCACGGCAGGCATTGGCCGCCTGCCGTGAAGGGGATCAGTTCTTTTCAGGCGGGAAAACGAGATTCAGAACGATAGCGGTAATACCGCCAGCCGCGATGCCGGAAGAGAGCAGGTTTTTCACCCAGTCCGGCGCAAACTGCAGGATCAGAGGCTGCTGGGACACGCCCAGGCCGACGGCCAGGGACAGCGCGATAATCATGATCGCCCGGCGGTTCAGCGGCTCGCGGGAGACGATACGCACGCCCGAGGCCGCGATGGTGCCGAACATTACCAGCGTCGCGCCGCCGAGAACCGGCTCAGGAATATGCTGCACAAAGCCGCTTACCGCCGGGAACAGGCCGAGAACGATCAGCATCAGCGCCACCACAAAGCCAACGTAACGGCTGGCAACGCCGGTCAGCTGGATCACGCCGTTGTTCTGGCCGAAGCAGGAGTTCGGGAAGGTGTTGAAAACCGCAGAGACAAACGAGTTCAGGCCGTTTGCCAGCACGCCGCCTTTCAGGCGCTTCATATACAGCGGGCCAGAAACCGGCTGTTCAGAGACGTCAGAGGTTGCGGTGATATCACCGATGGTTTCCAGAGAGGTGATCATAAAGACCAGCATCAGCGGCAGCAGCAGACCCCAGTCAATGCCCAGGCCGTAATAGAGCGGCGTTGGGATCGCGATCAGCGCGGCATTCGTCGGGGCGGTATTTTGCGGCAGCATATCCAGCGCCCAGGCCAACAGGTAGCCGGCCGCCATCGCAATGACCAGCGAGGCCACGCGCAGGTATGGGTTACGCTGACGGTTAAGCAGAATAATGATCGCCAGCACCACGCCTGCCAGCAGCAGGTTTTTCGGTGCGCCGAAGGTGTGGTCGCTCATTGCCGCATATCCGCCGCCAATAGAGGTCAGACCCACCTGAATCAGCGACAGGCCGATAATCATCACCACCACGCCGGAGACCAGCGGCGTGATCACGCGGCGCGCGAGGTGGAGAACGCGGGAGATCGCCATCTCCGTGCAGCTGGCCAGCATCAGCGTGCCGAACAGTGCCGCCATCATGGTTGGAACGTCCGCACCGCCGGTTTTGAGCGCCGTGCCGCCCATGATCAGCGGGGCGACAAAGTTGAAACTGGTACCCTGAATCGAGAGCAATCCCGAGCCCACCGGCCCCCAGGCTTTGATCTGAATGACAGAGGCGACGCCGGAGGCGAAGAGGGACATGCTGATGATGTGCTGAGTGTCCTGTGCCGGTAACCCGAGCGCCTGGCAGATCAGCAGCGCTGGCGTGATCACCGCAACAAACATCGCCAGAAGGTGCTGGCAGGCAGCGAACAGCGTCTGCGGCAGCGGCGGACGGTCTTCAAGGCGGTAAATTAATTCGCTGTTATGCTTATGCGCAATCGGTTGCGCATCGGCGGACTCTAAGGTATTAACGGACATCGGCGGCGATCCCACGGTGGAAAAGCGGGCATTTTAGCTGACCACCTGGTAAAAGCAAACGATTGCTAGCGAAAATAAATGTAATAGCCACCAGAGGGGTATGGCTTTTTTCATATTGATATCAGAAAGTCCCCTACACTTTTCAAAGATGAGCTCATGAAGAGCGCTAATCGTCCAGGGTAATGCCGCGTCAGCGGGCCGCGTGTGCATAACAGGAGCCACCTATGATCCATCTCGATACCTTGACCACCCTTGTTGCCGCAACGCTGGTGCTTTTGCTGGGGCGAAAACTGGTGCACAGCATTTCGTTGCTGAAGAAATACACCATTCCGGAGCCGGTCGCGGGCGGTTTGCTGGCGGCCATTGCGCTTCTGGTATTGAAAAAGAGCATGGATCTTGAAATTGATTTCGATATGTCGCTCCGGGACCCGCTGATGCTAGCGTTCTTTGCCACCATTGGCCTGAATGCGAATCTGGCCAGTTTGCGGTCCGGCGGGAAAGTGCTGGGGGTTTTTCTGCTGGTGGTGATCGGCCTTTTACTGATGCAAAACGTGATTGGCCTCAGCATGGCGTATCTGCTTGGCCTGGACCCGCTGATGGGCCTGCTCGCCGGCTCTGTGACGCTGCTTGGCGGTCACGGAACGGGAGCCGCCTGGAGCGAGGTTTTCGTTGAGCAGTACGGGTTTCAAAATGCGATGGAAGTGGCGATGGCCTGCGCCACCTTTGGTCTCATTTTAGGCGGCCTGCTGGGTGGACCGGTGGCCCGCTATCTGGTGAAACATTCTCCGACGCCACAGGGCATACCCGACGATAAAGTGGCGCCCACGACGTTTGAAAAGCCGGACGCCGAACGCACCATCTCCTCGCTGGTGCTGATTGAGACCATTGCGTTAATTGCCCTCTGCCTGACCCTGGGAAAGGTGATTGCGCAATGGTTGTCAGGTACGGTGCTTGAGCTGCCCACCTTCGTCTGCGTGCTTTTCGTGGGCGTGGTGCTGAGCAACGGGCTGGCGCTCCTTGGTTTTTATCGCGTTTTTGAACGCGCAGTGTCGGTGATGGGAAACGTCTGCCTGTCGCTTTTCCTGGCGATGGCGCTGATGAGCCTGAAGCTGTGGGAGCTGGCGTCGCTGGCGTTGCCCATCTTCGCCATCCTGCTGGTGCAAACCCTGTTCATGGCGTTTTACGCCATCTTTGTGACCTGGCGGGTGATGGGTAGAAATTACGATGCGGCAGTGTTAGCGGCAGGGCATTGCGGGTTTGGTCTGGGGGCAACGCCCACGGCGATCGCCAATATGCAGGCCATAACCGAACGTTTTGGACCGTCGCACATCGCGTTTCTGGTGGTGCCGATGGTGGGGGCTTTCTTTATTGATATTGTGAACGCGATAGTCATCAAGCTTTACCTGATGCTGCCCCTATTTGGCTGATCGTTACGCGTTAGAATAGCGCCCGGTTTCCGGCATCCAGCGCTCAATCAACGCTGCCGCCTGTTCGGGATAGCGTTCATGAATATGGCGCGCAAGGCGCTGAACCTCGGGGATCATGGCCTGATCGCGCAGCAAATCGGCCACCTTGAATTCGGCATTCCCCGTCTGGCGCGTGCCGAGCAGTTCGCCGGGGCCGCGGATCTCAAGGTCTTTTTGCGCAATCACGAAACCGTCGTTGCTGTCGCGCAGCACCTGCAGACGCATTTGCGCCGTTTTCGAGAGCGGGGCTTTGTAGAGCAGCACGCAGTGAGAGGCCACCGCGCCGCGGCCGACGCGACCACGCAGCTGGTGGAGCTGCGCAAGACCCAGGCGCTCCGGGTTTTCGATAATCATCAGGCTGGAATTCGGCACGTCCACGCCCACTTCAATGACCGTGGTGGCAATCAGCAGGTGTAAATCACCCTGCTTGAACGACTGCATTACCGCCTGTTTTTCAGCAGGCTTCATTCGCCCATGCACCAGGCCGACGTTCAGTTCGGGCAGCGCCAGCTTCAGCTCTTCCCAGGTTGCTTCGGCGGCCTGCGCTTCAAGCAGCTCCGACTCCTCAATCAACGTGCAGACCCAGTACGCCTGACGTCCTTCATGAGTACAGGCGTTGCGCACGCGCTCGATAATTTCGCTGCGGCGCGTGTCCGGAATGGCGACGGTGGTCACCGGTGTGCGGCCGGGCGGCAGCTCATCGATGGTGGAAGTGTCGAGGTCCGCGTAGGCGGTCATCGCCAGGGTGCGAGGAATGGGGGTGGCGGTCATGATCAGCTGGTGCGGGTGGAAGCCCTGCTGAAGCCCTTTTTCCCACAGTGCCAGGCGCTGGTGCACGCCAAATCGGTGCTGTTCATCGATGATAACCAACGCAAGGCCGTTAAACTGCACCTGCTCCTGGAAGATGGCGTGCGTGCCCACAATCATCTGCACCTGACCGCTGGCGATAGCGTCCTGTTGCGCAAGGCGCGCTTTGCCCTTTTGCTTCCCGGCGAGCCAGCCGACTTCAACGCCCAGCGGTGCAAACCAGCTGCGGAAGTTGTTGGCGTGCTGTTCGGCCAGCAGCTCGGTCGGTGCCATCAGCGCCACCTGCTTGCCGTGGGCAATGGCGCGCAACGCGGCAAGCGCGGCAACCAGCGTTTTACCGGAACCCACGTCGCCCTGCACCAGACGCATCATCGGCACATCCAGCGCCATATCGCGTTCTATCTCAGCGGTAACGCGCGCCTGAGCGTTGGTGGGCTTAAACGGCAGCGAGGCCAGCAGCTTATCTTTGAGTTCATCGCGCTGGCTTAACGGCTGGGCATGGAAGCGCTGCGCGCCTGCGCGAAGCGCCAGCATGCTCAGGTTATGCGCCAGTAATTCCTCAAGGATAAGACGCCGTTGGGCGGGATGTTTACCGGTTTCTAAATCGCTGAGCTGCAGCGAGGGCGGTGGGCGGTGCAGGGTGCGCATCGCTTCCGGCAGGCTCATCATCCCCTGCGCCAGCTCGGGCGGCAGCAGTTCGGTAATGGCGCAGGTGTCGAGTAGCTCAAGCGCCTGATCGGTGAGCTTACGCAGCGTCGCCTGCTTGATGCCTTCCGTTGTCGGATAAACCGGCGTGAGCGTCTCCTGCAGGTCCGGCGTACTCAGGTCTCCCTGTAGGCGATACTCCGGGTGGATCATCTCCGCACCGTATTTCCCGCGTTTCGCTTCCCCGTAGGCCAGCACGCGTCGGCCCGTCGCCAGGCTATTTTTCATCGCTGCGCTGAAGTTGAAAAAGCGCAGGGTGAGAATGCCGGTGCCGTCGCTTATCTGGCAGGTCATCATTCGGCGGCCGCCAAAGGTGATGTTGCAGTTCAGGACTTCGCCCTCGACGGTGGCGTAAATGGCGGGGAGGAGATCGCCAATTTTATAGAGTTGGGTACGGTCTTCGTAACGCAGGGGGAGGTGCAGCAGCAGATCCTGCACGGTGTGCAGGCCGATTTTTGCCAATTTACTGCTTTGCGCCGCGCCTACGCCGGTCAGCGTATTGAGCGGTATGGCGTCCAGCAGGCGGCCTTTCATGGGTTATCCTGCGTACTGCATGGTGGACCACCACGCGGCATCGGCTTCAATTTCGCCCTGCGCGTTGACGTGGGGGTAAGGCAATTTTTTCTGCTTCGCGACGCGCGCCAGCACCGGATAACCCCCTTCAAACAGCAGCCGCTGCTGCTCATCTTCCGGCAGCGTGCTGTTGACGCGTTTGTACATACCGGCATTCTGACGCTGGCGCTGCGCTTCGTAGAGAATGAGCGCGGAGGCAACGGAGACGTTCAAAGACTGCACCATACCGATCATCGGGATGATAATGTCCCGATCCGCCAGATCCAGCGCTTCCTGCGTGATCCCCGTTTTCTCCTGACCCATCAGAATGCAGGTTGGGCGGGTGTAGTCGATCTCGCGGAAGTCCACGGCCTTGTCGGAGAGATTGGTCGCGAGAACCTGCATACCGCGCCCTTTCAGGTGCGATACGGCTTCGCCTATAGTCTGATGGTTTTTGACGGAGACCCAGCTGTTACTGCCTGCCGCAGCGGATACCATGTTGCGCATGCGGTTGCCTGGCCAGACGGCGTGCACTTCATGCACGCCTACGGCGTCAGCGGTACGGACAATAGCAGCGACGTTATGAGGCTTATGGACCTGCTCCATGCAGACCGTCAGGTCTGGCTGACGCCTGGCGAGCATTTCGCAGATACGAGCATAACGTTGTGAATTCATAACGCTAATTACGGTTTCGGGTGACTTTAATCACGTCCGGCATCACGCGGATTTTGCGCATAATATTCGCCAGATGCACACGATCACGGGCGGTCAGACGGATAAAGGCGCTGTAAACGCGGCCATCTTTCTCTTCCGTATTCAGGCTCTGAATATTGGAGGAGGCCGTGTTGATCGCTGCCGTCAGGTTTGCCAGGGCACCCTGGTGGTTGAACATATCCACCTTAATTTCGGTGATGAATTCCTGCGCCGTCTCTTTGTCCCACTCGACTGCCATAAACTTCTCGGGCTCTTTCTGGTAGCCACGGATGTTTCGGCAAGACTCGTGATGGATAACCAGCCCTTTACCGGGACTGACGTGCGCAATAATGGGGTCACCAGGGATCGGTCGGCAGCATTTTGCGAAGGTGATGAGCACCCCGTCTGCGCCTTTGATCGGCAGATGGCCATGGCTTTGTGCCGCGGCAGGCACGGAGGTGGTATCAGCCTGCTGCAGGTTTTTCGCCACCACGACGCTCATCGCGTTACCGAGGCCAATTTCTGCCAGCAGGTCATCCAGCGAAGCGAGCTTCATGCGCTCCAGTTCATGCTGGATATTCTCTTGCGGGATTTCAGCCAGCTTGCGGCTGCCGCCCAGCGCGTGGTTGAGCAGACGACGGCCAAGGCTGACGGAGTCGTCGCGCTTGAGGTTTTTCAGCAGCTGACGAATTTTGGCGCGCGCTTTGGAGCTTACGACAAAGTTCAGCCAGGCCGCGTTCGGGCGTGCACCCGGCGCGGTAATAATTTCCACCGTCTGGCCGCTGGCGAGCGGCTGAGACAGCGGATAAGGCTGTCTGTCGACGCGCGCGCCCACGCAGGCGTGACCGATATCGGTATGCACGGCGTAAGCGAAGTCGACCGGTGTAGCACCAGCAGGCAGTTCGACAATGCGCCCTTCTGGTGTGAAAACGTAAATCTCATCCGGGAAGAGATCGGATTTAACGCTCTCGATAAATTCAAACGAGCTACCCGCGCTCTGCTGCAGCTCCAGCAGGCTTTGCATCCAGCGCTGGGCGCGGATTTGCGCAGTCGTGCTGCTTTCGCCACCGTGCTCTTTATAAGCCCAGTGTGCAGCGACACCCATTTCCGCCATCTGGTCCATGTCTTCGGTGCGGATCTGCACTTCAACAGGCACACCGTGCGGACCAATCATGGAGGTGTGTAAAGATTGATAGCCGTTCGCCTTTGGAATGGCGATGTAATCTTTCACGCGACCCGGGCGCGGTTTGTACAGGCTGTGCATCTGCCCCAGCACACGGTAGCAGGTGTCTGAGTCCTGGACGATCACGCGGAACGCGTAGATATCCATGATCGAGTGAAAACGCTGCTCTTTCAGCACCATTTTGCAGTAGATAGAGTACAAATGTTTTTCGCGACCGCTGACGCGGCACGGGATTCCCGCTTCCTGTAAACGCCCTTCAATTTCCGAGAGGATTTTTTGAATCATCTCTTTACGGTTACCGCGTGCGGCTTTCACCACCTCTTTAATCACGCGATAGCGGTTCGGGTACAGCGCTTCAAAACCCAGCTCTTCCAGCTCGGTTTTAATGTGATGAATACCTAAACGGTGCGCCAGCGGGCTATAGATTTCGAGGGTTTCACGGGCAATGCGGCGACGTTTATCCGGGCGAAGTGAGCCCAGCGTGCGCATATTGTGGGTACGGTCAGCGAGTTTGATGAGAATGACGCGGATATCCTGCACCATCGCCATTATCATCTTGCGGAAGTTTTCGGCTTGCGCCTCTTTCTTGTCGCGGAAATTCAGCTTATCAAGCTTAGACACCCCTTCCACCAGCTCGGCAACGCTTTTGCCAAACAGCTGTTCCATATCCTGGTAGGTGGCGGGGGTATCTTCAATCACGTCATGCAGCAGGGCGGCCATGAGCGTTTCGTAGTCGAGTTTCATCTCGGCCAGAATACAGGCTACCGCTACCGGGTGCGTGATATAGGGTTCACCGCTTGAACGTGTCTGGCCCTCGTGAGCGTCACGTGCAACGAGATACGCCTGCTGAAGACGCTTAATCTGCTCTTCAGGCAGGTAGGTTTGAATCAGTTGATTCAGGCTTTCAAACAGATACAAGGGCGACCCGCTGTGTGATTAACGACGACCTTCAGCAATGGCGGTTACGGCCTGCAGTTCTGCGGCTTCCTGCTCTTGCTGCTCCTGGCGCTCACGCACGTCGAGGATCTGGTTGTTGATCAGACCTTCTTCGATTTCGCGAAGTGCAATAACGGTGGTTTTATCGTTTTCTTCCGGTACCAGCGGATCTTTACCGCCTACCTGCATCTGACGAGCGCGACGCGCGGCGACCAGCACCAGGTCAAAACGGTTACCAATTTTCTCTACAGCGTCCTGAACAGTTACGCGTGCCATACTTAAAATGCTCCACAGGTGAAGAAATGACTGGGCATGATACTGAAAGTGGGTTCAGTCTGCCAACAGTTTGGTGATTAATGCGTCATGTCGCTGCTTCTGGCGGCTCATACGCAGGCGTTCTGCACGAAGGATGGTCTTGAGATCGCTTAACGCGGCATCAAAATCATCATTCACAATAAGGTAATCATATTCCGCGTAATGGCTCATTTCTGCAACTGCCTGTTCCATACGCTTCGCGATCACTTCTTCGCTGTCCTGGCCGCGGCCACGCAGACGACGGTCCAGTTCATCTTTCGACGGCGGTAAAATAAAGATACTGCGCGAATCAGGCATTTTCTTGCGAATTTGCTCTGCGCCCTGCCAGTCGATATCCAGGAACACATTCACGCCGGTTGCCAGCACCTGCTCGATGGTTTCACGCGACGTTCCGTAGTAGTTACCAAAAACTTCCGCGTGTTCAAGAAACGCGTCTCTGCCAATCATCGCTTTGAACTGGTCGTGATCGACAAAGAAATAGTGTTCACCGTGCACTTCACCCGGGCGCGGCTGGCGCGTGGTGTGAGAAACAGAAACCTGCGTGTCGTACAACGGTTGGGTTTTTAACAGTGCCTGAATAAGGCTGGATTTACCCGCGCCACTAGGGGCAGAAACAATATAAAGCGTGCCTTGAGCCATGAGAGTCTTTTGTATGTGTTAGCGAAGAAGTCCTACATACGGGCTTATTATACACGTCGCCGCACCGCGACGTAGTCTTTGTCACACTTTTTAACCTGGATTATTGAATTTTGCGTGCCGTTTTCAGGTTTTATCTGTGGTTTTCAGCAACAAAAATAAAGGCTGGATAGCGCCTCGCAGAGTGAAACGTTGCCGTTAGCGTCATTTGGGACATCGGGGTATACCTCTGGCAATGCAAAGGAGGGGTAGCGATGTGGCGATGGATAAGCGGGCTGATGCTGTTTTGGTGTGGTTATAGTGCAGCGGTGTGTCCGGTATGGTCGCAGGCAAAAGCGGAGAAAGAGATTGCGACATTAAGCGCGCAGATCAAACGCTGGGATGATGCCTACTGGAAACAAGGTTCAGGCGAGGTAAGCGATGATGTTTACGATCAGCTCAACGCCCGGTTAACGCAGTGGCAGCGCTGCTTTGGCGGCGAGCCTTCAGGTGAAAAACAGCCTGCACTGATTGGGCGCGTAAAGCACCCTGTCGCCCATACGGGGGTTCATAAGGTTGCCAGTAAAGTGGAACTGAGTCAGTGGATGCGTGCCCGGCGCAATCTCTGGATGCAGCCCAAAGTGGACGGCGTGGCGGTGACGCTGGTGTACCGTGACGGAAAGCTCGCTCAGGCCATCAGCCGGGGCGATGGGTTAAAAGGTGAAGACTGGACAGCGCGAGTGCGCTTAATACCGTCCGTTCCGCAAAAGGTGTCCGGTACGCTTGCGAACAGCGTGTTACAGGGCGAGCTTTTTTGGCTGCGCGAAAACCACGTTCAGCAGCAGATGGGCGGGATGAATGCGCGGGCAAAAGTCGCGGGTGCGTTGATGCGGCAAAAAGAGAGCACGGTTCTGAGCCAGATTGGGATTTTTATCTGGGCATGGCCAGACGGACCGAAAGATATGCTGGCCGCTTTGAGCGCGCTCTCAAACGTCGGATTTTCCCTGACCGCGCGCTATACGTTCCCCGCGGCGTCGGTTGAGGCGGTGGAAAAGCAGCGCTCAGTATGGCAAACCACAGCGTTACCCTTTGCCACGGACGGCATTGTGGTGCGCTCAGGTGAGGAGCCTGAGGGCGAACGCTGGCTGCCAGGAGAAGGAAGCTGGGTCGTAGCGTGGAAATATACGCCCGTCGCGCAGCTGGCTGGGGTAAAAGATATTCAGTTTGCCGTCGGACGCACGGGTAGGGTGTCCGTCGTGGCGGTGCTGGATCCTGTACTGTTGGATGATAAAAGGGTGCAGCGGGTTAGTCTTGGCTCGGTTGGGCACTGGCAACAGCTGGATATTGCTCCCGGCGATCAGGTGTTGGTGAGCCTTGCCGGGCAAGGGATCCCTCGGCTGGATCAGGTGGTATGGAGAGGCGTAGACAGGCAAAAACCGCAGCCTCCGACTTCGCAATATCATTCACTGAGCTGCTTTTATGCCTCGCCGGAATGTATGGAGCAATTCTTCGCCCGCTTGACGTGGATCGGTTCAAAGCAGGGGCTGGATATTGACGGGATTGGTGAGTCCGGCTGGCGTGCGCTCTGGGATGCGCACCATTTTGAACATATTTTTTCGTGGCTGCGCTTAACTCAGGCGCAGCTGCAGGCTACGCCGGGGTTTTCCTCCACGCGCGGGTTGGCACTTTGGCATCAGTTCAATCTGGTACGCCAGAAACCCTTTATTCGCTGGGTCGTTGCGATGGGCGTTCCGCTGACTAAAACAACGCTGAATGCTGTCGGTGCGATGTCGTGGCATGCAATGAACCAGCGCAGTGCCGCAGACTGGCAAGCCTTACCGGGAACAGGTAAGGAGAAAGCGCGGCAAATCGTGAACTGGTTAAATTCGCCTCAGGTTGATGTGCTTTCAAAGTGGCTTGCTGAGGAGCACATCAACGGGTTCTGACTAGTGTGCGTTGTGCTTATAGTGGAACACAGGTAATCCAAGCTTCAAGCGCAGCGCCAGCATACGCGCGGTAAAGCCAAACAGCAGCGTGGCGATAATCACCACATCATTGTTGGATACATAATGCTGAAGGGCGACGTAGAGCACCGCTGCGGCGAAGGAGATACCTGCATACAGCTCTTTCTGAAAGACCAGCGGAATGCGTTTGCAGAACATATCGCGCAGCACGCCGCCAAACACCCCGGTTATCACCGCGGCAATGGTCGCGATAACCGGACCTTCACCCATATCGAGAGCAATCTGTGCACCGATGATTGAAAACACAATAAGCCCAAGTGCATCCAGCACGAGGAACAGACGGCGCAGGTGAGGCATAACGGGAGCCACAATGGTGGTCAGCACGGCGGCAGTAGCCACAATAATGATGTATTCAGGGTTTTTAACCCAGCCGAGCGGGTAGTGGCCCAGCAGAATATCGCGCACAGAACCGCCGCCCAGCGCGGTTGCGGTGGCAATAATAATCACGCCGAAGGTGTCCATACGGCGACGTCCGGCTGCGAGCGCGCCAGTCATGGCTTCAGCTGTGATGCCAATGAGATAGAGAATATGAAGCAGCATAAAACCTCCGAAAAGATGGCGCGAAGGTTAGCGGTTTGTGCTCAGGATCACGATTGAGATTTTCTAAGGTGAGTTGTTTTGCCTTATCAAATTTTATCAAGATGTCCTGGGAAAGGCTGATGTGCGGCGGTAAGGAAAGAAATGGCTTAACGAAAAGGATTAGAAATAATAATGGGTGATGCTGTCAGGCACCACCCAAAGCGGGCATTACTCAATATTCTGGATCTGCTCGCGCATCTGCTCAATCAGCACCTTGAGTTCAATCGCCGAGTTGGTGACCTCGGAATTGATGGACTTCGACGCCAGGGTGTTCGACTCACGGTTGAACTCCTGCATCATAAAGTCGAGGCGGCGGCCCACGGCTTCTTTCTTCTTGAGAATGTTGTAGGTCTCTTTAACGTGCGCTTCCAGGCGATCCAGCTCTTCTGCTACGTCAATGCGCTGCGCCATCAGTACCAGCTCTTGCTCAAGGCGCGTGTTTTCCAGCTGGACTTCCGCTTCTTCCAGTTTGGATACCAGGCGCTCGCGCTGCCATTGCAGCACTTCAGGCATATGGGCGCGAACGTTAGCCACTTCGGTGCTCACGCCTTCGAGGCGCTGCTCAATCAGGGCTTTCAGTGCCTGGCCTTCGGTTTCACGGGCAACGATAAAGTCGTCCAGCGTACCGTCAAGGGCGGCAAGGATCTCATTGGCAATGGCATCCAAATCCTGCTCGCCGGCAGCCATGACGCCGGGCCAGCGCAGAATATCAACCGGATTAATTTCGCCTTCATCGCTCTGCATTTTGACCCAGTTCGCCGCATTCACCAGCTGTTTCGCCAGTTTTTCGTTGAGGATCAGCTCCCCTTGCGCACTGGCATCCGGCTCAAAACGCAGGTTACATTCCACTTTTCCGCGCGTCAGGCGAGCACGAATACGCTCACGCACCACTGGCTCCAGGCTGCGGAACTGCTCAGGCATACGGAAATACGTTTCCAGATAGCGCTGGTTTACCGAGCGCAATTCCCAGGTAGCGCTACCCCAGCTACCCTTGATTTCACGCCGGGCGTAGGCGGTCATACTGCGGATCATAGACATTCCCGTTTTTAAAGGAGAGATGGGGGATTATAGCTTTCAGGGCTTTGTCAGGATAGGAATAAGCACGTTTAATCCGTATAATGCGCAGCCACATTCGTTTCAAGCCGGAGAATCCATCATGCGTCCATCAGGTCGTAGCGCCAACCAGGTGCGTCCCGTCACCCTGACCCGTAACTATACAAAACACGCTGAAGGCTCCGTGCTGGTTGAGTTTGGTGACACTAAGGTTCTGTGCACCGCCTCTATTGAAGAAGGCGTTCCGCGCTTTCTGAAAGGCCAGGGCCAGGGGTGGATCACCGCTGAATACGGCATGCTGCCGCGCGCGACACATACCCGTAATGCCCGTGAAGCGGCGAAGGGCAAGCAGGGCGGCCGCACCATGGAAATTCAACGTCTGATCGCGCGTGCACTGCGTGCAGCCGTTGACCTGAAAGTCCTTGGCGAATTCACCATTACCCTCGACTGCGACGTGATTCAGGCTGATGGCGGTACGCGTACGGCGTCCATTACCGGTGCATGTGTGGCGCTGGCCGATGCCCTGAACAAGCTGGTTGCTGCCGGCAAGCTGAAAAACAATCCAATGAAAGGGATGGTTGCTGCAGTGTCCGTGGGTATCGTTAACGGTGAAGCACTTTGCGATCTCGAATACGTTGAGGATTCCGCAGCCGAGACCGACATGAACGTGGTGATGACCGAAGACGGTCGTATCATTGAGGTTCAGGGTACGGCAGAAGGCGAGCCGTTCACCCACGAAGAGCTTCTCGCCCTGCTGGCGCTTGCCCGGGGGGGAATCGAATCCATTGTAACGACGCAGAAAGCGGCGTTAGAAAATTGATTTTAAAGGCGACCATTGAGTCGCCTTTTTTTTGCCTGTAAGACAGTAAATACCAAAGGAGCAAATCCATGAAATCGTATCAGCGCCAGTTTATTGAGTTTGCGCTTAACAAGCAGGTACTTAAGTTCGGCGAGTTTACGCTGAAATCAGGGCGTAAGAGCCCCTATTTCTTTAACGCCGGGCTGTTTAATACCGGGCGCGATCTGGCGCTGTTAGGCCGGTTCTATGCCGAAGCGCTGGTGGATTCAGGGATTGATTTCGACCTGTTGTTTGGTCCTGCCTACAAAGGCATCCCGATCGCCACGACGACAGCGGTAGCGCTGGCCGAACACCACGATCGCGACGTGCCGTACTGCTTCAACCGTAAAGAGGCCAAAACGCACGGTGAGGGTGGTAGCCTGGTTGGAAGCGCGCTGCAGGGCCGCGTGATGCTGGTGGACGACGTGATCACCGCGGGCACGGCAATTCGTGAGTCCATGGAAATTATTCAGGCTAACGCCGCGACGCTCGCCGGCGTGCTGATTTCACTTGATCGCCAGGAGCGTGGACGCGGCGACATTTCCGCTATTCAGGAAGTTGAGCGTGATTACGGCTGTAAAGTGACGTCCATTATCACTCTGAAAGACCTGATTGCCTATCTGGAAGAGAAGCCAGAGATGGCGGACCATCTGGCAGCGGTACGCGCTTATCGCGAAGAGTTTGGCGTGTAATTCAATTGCCCGGTAAGCACCGCGCTTACCGGGCCTGCGCATTTCGTAGGCCGGATAAGGCGAAGCCGCCCTCCGGCAAGGGTGTTACTGCAGCTGAGCGGCCACTAACGGCCAGCGGGCGTCAAAATCATCCGTTGGGCGATATTTGAATTCGCTGCGCACAAAGCGGGAGAGCATGCCCTCACAAAATGCCAGGATCTGGCCCGCCAGCAGCGTTTCATCAATGGTATATCCTTCACCCTCACGCATTTTCTTCTCGCGCAGCACCTGTCGCAGCTGGGCTTCAATGCGCTCAAAAAGCTGATTGATGCGGCCCTGCAGACGGTCCTGTTCAAACATCAGCGCGTGTCCGGTCAAGATACGGGTTAGACCCGGATTGCGCTCACCAAAGCCCAGAATCAACAATACAATCAGTCGCAGGCGTGCAGTGGTATCTTTTTCGTCTTTCAGAATCAGGTTGATGCGCGTGATCAGCGTGTCTTCGATAAACTCGATCAGGCTATCGAACATCCGGGTTTTGCTCGGGAAATGACGGTACAGCGCCGCCTCTGACACGCCAACGGAAGCGGCCAGTTTTGCGGTGGTGATGCGTTGACTGCCATCGCTGGATTCAAGCATCAGAGCCAGAGACTGAAGTATTTCTTCGCGACGATTCCTTTTCGCGGTTTGTTTTTCTGCCATGTTACAAAATACCCCTGAAAATAAGCACTGCCAGGCTGGCATCCACACAGCGACCGCAAACACGCGTTTGCGGTTTGTTATTGCATTATGGCGCTATGAGATGCGTATCTGTCGGGCGACTATTTGCGCCCGGAATGGCCGAAGCCGCCTTCGCCACGGTCGGTGGCTTCGAAGTCTGCCACCAGGTTAAATTCTGCCTGCACAACCGGCACGAAGACCATCTGCGCAATACGTTCGCCAGGTTCAATGGTGAAGCTGTCCTGACCGCGGTTCCAGACGGAGACCATCAGCTGACCCTGATAATCAGAGTCGATCAGGCCGACCAGGTTACCCAGCACGACGCCGTGCTTATGGCCGAGACCAGAACGTGGCAGGATAACCGCCGCGAGCGACGGGTCAGCAATGTGAATCGCCAGACCGGTCGGGATCAAGGTGGTTGCACCCGGCGCCAGTTCTACGGCGTCATCGAGACAGGCGCGCAGGTCAAGACCGGCAGAGCCGGAGGTGGCATAGGTCGGCAGCGGGAATTGCTCACCAACACGCGGGTCCAGAATCTTAACGTCGATTTTTTTCATCATAACGGGTAACGATCTCGTCCAGTAATTGTTGGCCCAGGAGTTCCTTGCGCGCTAGCGGTAAGATTTTATCTCCATCCTGCCAGAAAAGGTGCAGTGCATTGCTGTCGCTGTTAAATCCTTGCGTGGATAGCGATACGTCATTCGCGCAAATCAAATCGAGGTTTTTGCGGGTACGTTTTTGCCGGGCATATTCTTCCACATTATTCGTTTCTGCGGCAAACCCAACAACGTAAGGACGCTGATTTTTCAACGCGGCTACGCCGGCAACGATATCCGGGTTTTTCACCATTTTTATCGTTAATTCATCACCTTGCTTTTTGATTTTGGCGTCAGCAATGGTTTCGGCACGGTAGTCGGCGACGGCTGCGCAACCAATAAAAATGTGCTGTTTTTGTGCGTGCGCCTGCACGGCGGCCTCCATCTCCAGCGCGGTGGTGACGTCAATACGCTGAACAAACGGCGGCGTTGATAGCGAAACCGGCCCGCTCACCAGCGTGACGTTTGCCCCGCGTTTTGCCGCTGCATCAGCGATGGCAAACCCCATTTTACCGGAGCTGTGGTTAGTGATGTAGCGCACCGGATCCAGCGGCTCGCGCGTTGGGCCTGCGGTAATCATGATGTTGAGATGTTGCAGATCGTTGACGGGCGAAAAATGGGCAGCGGCCATCTCGACGATAGTCAGCGGATCGAGCATACGGCCAGGCCCCACGTCACCGCAGGCCTGGCTGCCGCTGTCCGGCCCCCAAACCAGCAGGCCGCGAGAGGCCAGGGTCTCCAGATTGTGCTGGGTCGCGGCGTTGCGGTACATCTGCTGGTTCATGGCGGGCACAACGGCAACGGGGGCGGGCGTGGCCAGGCAAATGGTCGAGACCAGATCGTTCGCCATGCCCGCGGCCACGCGGGCGATCAAATCTGCCGTGGCGGGCGCAAGAATGACCAGATCCGCCCATTTCCCAAGCTCAATATGGCCCATTGCGGCTTCTGCCGCTGGGTCAAGCAGGCTGTCAGATACCGGATAACCTGAAACGGCCTGCAGGCTCAAAGGGGTGATAAAGGCTTTACCACCTTCGGTTATCGCGACCCGCACGTCGGCCCCGCGCTCGCGCAGACGACGCACCAGCTCCGGCGCTTTATAGGCGGCAATTCCGCCGCTTACGCCAAGAACGATTTTTTTACCGGCCAGGCTCATCATGATTCTTTCCTGTTGGGTTTCACCAGAGAGCGGGCATTTTATCACAATCCCAAAAACGGGGTTATTTTGTCCGTCGTCCTCTTTGCGAGGCGCTACGCAAGAATGAAAAGCAGGCGTCGAGAGGTAAATTTGCCTGTGGCAGCATAAGGGCAGACAGAAGGAGATGAAACATGGAAGAGCCTGAACTGCTGCCGCGCGAAAAGCTGCTGCGCCGTGGCGTCACCCTGTTGAGAGACGACGAGCTCCTGGCGCTTTTTTTGCGCACCGGGACGCCGGGGAAAACGGTATTCACGATGGCGCAAGAGCTCATCGCTCAATTCGGTTCACTGTACAGCTTGCTGACGGCTGAACTGGAGGCGTTTGAGCACGTTAATGGAATTGGCGTTGCGAAACATGCCCAGCTGCGGGCCATTGCTGAACTGGCTCGCCGTTTTTACAACGTGCGCATGCAGGAAGAAGATCCGATACTCTCACCCGACATGACGCTGGAATTTTTACAAAGCCAGCTGTCCGACGCCGAGCGCGAGATCTTTATGGTGATCTTTCTTGATAACAGAAACCGGATACTGAAACACAGCCACCTGTTTTCGGGAACGCTGAGCCACGTTGAGGTTCATCCGCGTGAAATTGTGCGGGAAGCGATAAAAGTGAATGCAGCCGGCGTGATCCTCGCGCATAATCACCCCTCTGGCTGTGCAGAACCGAGCAGAGCGGACAAAGAAATCACCGAGCGCATTATCAAATGCTGTCAATTCATGGACATTCGTGTGCTGGACCATGTGATAATTGGCCGCGGAGAGTACATTTCTTTTGCCGAACGTGGTTGGATTTAGACCCTTTCTCGCGATCCATCGGGATCTTTGTCTGTTCGGGACTTGAGCACACCGCCGAGTCAGCGTATACTACGCCACCTTTGAGAATCTCGGGTTTGGCATTTGGGCCTGGCAATCGAGAGTTCACTTAGAACTATGCGATGACCGGGCTGTAAAGCCTGACGAGGCGCCGATACCCCATACGAAGCTCGAGCTAATTTGATTTTTGGAGAATAGACATGTCCCGAGTCTGCCAAGTTACTGGCAAGCGTCCGGTGACCGGTAACAACCGTTCCCACGCACTGAACGCGACTAAACGCCGTTTCCTGCCGAACCTGCACTCTCACCGTTTCTGGGTTGAGAGCGAGAAGCGTTTTGTCACCCTGCGTGTATCTGCTAAAGGTATGCGTGTTATTGATAAGAAAGGCATCGATACAGTTCTGTCCGAACTGCGTGCCCGTGGCGAAAAGTACTAAGTACTTAAAGAGGAAATAAATCATGGCTAAAGGTATTCGCGAGAAAATCAAGCTGGTTTCTTCTGCTGGTACAGGTCACTTCTACACCACCACGAAGAACAAACGTACTAAGCCGGAAAAACTGGAACTGAAAAAATTCGATCCAGTTGTACGCCAGCACGTACTGTACAAAGAAGCTAAAATCAAATAATTTTAGTCTCCTTGTATTGAAAAACCCCGCAACTGCGGGGTTTTTTGCATTCTGCATCTCAACGGAGGAACCATGCCTGAATTACCTGAGGTAGAAACCAGCCGTCGCGGCATTGAGCCCCATCTGGTCGGCGCGACGATTCTTCATGCGGTTGTCCGCAATGGGCGTCTCCGCTGGCCGGTGTCCGATGAGATCCACGCCCTGAGCGATAAACCCGTCCTTAGCGTGCAGCGCCGGGCGAAATACCTGCTGCTGGAGCTGCCAGACGGATGGATCATCATTCATCTGGGGATGTCCGGTAGCCTGCGCATCCTTACCGAAGAGCTGCCGGCCGAAAAGCATGACCACGTCGATTTGGTGATGAGCAACGGCAAAGTGCTGCGCTATACCGACCCGCGGCGTTTTGGCGCGTGGCTGTGGACCAGCGCGCTTGAAGGGCACAGCGTACTGGCACATCTGGGGCCAGAGCCGCTCTCAGAGGCCTTTAATGCAGAATACCTGAAAGAGAAGTGTGCGAAAAAGAAAACCCCGATTAAACCCTGGCTGATGGATAACAAGCTGGTGGTCGGCGTGGGGAATATTTACGCCAGCGAATCGCTGTTTGCGGCCGGGATCCATCCCGATCGGCTCGCCTCTTCGCTGTCAGCGCAGGAATGTGAGCTGCTGGTCAGGGTCATTAAAGCGGTACTGCTGCGCTCGATTGAGCAGGGGGGAACCACGCTGAAAGACTTCCTGCAAAGCGACGGCAAGCCGGGCTATTTTGCGCAGGAGCTGCAGGTGTATGGTCGAAAAGGCGAACCGTGCAGAGTGTGCGGCACACCCATTATTGCAACGAAACACGCCCAGCGCGCTACGTTCTACTGTCGCCAGTGCCAGAAGTAGGGCTACTTCAGCTTTTCCATTAACGCCTGGTGGACGTTGACCGGCAGGAAGTGGGTCACATCGCCGTGATGCCGCGCCACCTCTTTCACCAGCGTGGACGAGATAAACGACCACTCTTTGGAAGGCATCAGAAACACGCTTTCCAGATCCGGCATCAGGTGGCGGTTCATGTGCGCCAGCTGCATCTCATACTCGAAATCTGCCACCGCGCGTAAACCACGGATGAGAATATTGGCCTGCTGGGCGCGGGCAAAGTTCGCCATCAGGTCGCTGAACCCGACGACTTCAACATTCGGCAGATGGGAGATTGCATCGGTAGCAAGCGCGACGCGCTCGGGCAGGTCGAACATCGGCTTTTTGCTGGGGCTGGCGGCAATCGCCAGAATCACCTTGTCGAACATGCACGCCGCGCGGGTGATGATATCAAGATGACCGTTGGTGATGGGATCGAAGGTACCCGGATAAATCGCTTTTGTGCTCATGGCTCACGTTTTCTCTGAGTAGCCGCGGCAGAGCGCCCACAGCTCGGTGTATTTATTGAAAGTATACTGGGCATTGACCACGGCCAGTAGCCAGCCCTGCTTACCGTCCAGCACGCCACCACGCAGCAGCAGCGTTTTCAAAAATGCCCCCAGCGTGTGGGTGAAGATACCGGTCAGCGTGGCCTTCTTGCCCCGCTGATGGCGCTCCTGCGCCCACGCCGTGGCATAGTTGAGCTGCTTACGCTGGAAGCTGGCAAAATCCCGGCAGGTCAGGTGGAGCAGATCGCCCGTCAGAGGGAGCACCCGGGCGTTATCGCAGGCCAGCGATTCATGGACCAGGCTGTCGTTGTACTGATAACGCTCGCGCTCATACAGGCGCGTTACGCGGTCAGGATACCAGCCGCTGTGGCGCATGAAGCGGCCAAGAAAATAGTTACGACGCGCAATGCTGTAGACCGCACCCGGCTGAGGCGCAGCGAGCACCGCTTCAATGGACTGCCGCAGTTCAGGCGTGATGCGCTCGTCGGTGTCGATCATCAGCACATAATCACCTGTGGCGTAGCCCTGCGCGCGCTGGCGCTGAATGCCATACCCCTGCCAGTCGGTATCGGTATAGACGTTTGCACCCGCCGCACGGGCAACGTCTAGCGTATTGTCTTCGCTGCCGGAATCAAGCAGGACAATTTCGTCAGCCCAGGCGACGGACGCCAGGCAGTCCGGAAGCAGGTCGGCGGCGTTTTTGGCGATCATCACGACCGACAGACGCTGTGGCATCAGTGGCTCCGCTGAGGCAGATAGGGTTGCAGAAGTTGCAGCAGACGGGTCAGTGCGCCCTGGTTCTGATGCAGCACTTCAACGGCGTGGCGACCGTACCACAGGCGGTAATCTTCGTCGGTCAGAAGGGTCGCGACCTCTTTCACTACCGAATCCGCATCGGTCACCGTAATTAAGCCGTCGGCCTGCTGCAATTTAGCGCAGATATCTTTGAAGTTAAACGTATGCGGCCCCATCAGCACCGGAATTGCGTGCGCTGCCGGTTCCAGAGGATTATGACCGCCGCGCTCTACCAGGCTGCCGCCCACGAAGGCGAGATCGGCAATGCCGTACAGCAGCATCAGCTCGCCCATCGTATCGCCAATCACCACCTGAGTGCTGCCAGAGGGGATCTCACCGGTGCTGCGCAGGGTGAAGCTAAAGCCGCCTTTCAGCACCATGTCGCGGGCGTCTTTGAAACGCTCCGGATGGCGGGGAACCAGAATAAGGAGTAAGTCGGGGAATTTTTCCAGCAGTTTGCGATGGGCCTGGAGAATAATCTCTTCTTCACCGTCGTGGGTGCTGGTCGCAATCCAGACCTGGCGGCGCGGGGCCCACTGGCGGCGCAGCGTGATCGCACGGGCAGCGAGTTCAGGCGTGACCGAAATATCGAATTTAAGGCTTCCCGTTACCGCAAGCTGGTTGCGTTTCAGGCCGAGAGCAATGAAACGCGACGCATCTTCTTCATTCTGTGCGGCAATGAGCGTGATTTTACTCAGCAGGCGGCGCATAAATTTACCCAGCTTGCCATACCCTTTCGCCGAGCGCTCTGACAGGCGCGCGTTGGCAATCACCAGCGGAATTTTGCGGGCATGCAGGGCGGAAATCATATTCGGCCAGAGCTCGGTTTCCATCACGATCACCAGCTTAGGGCGAACGGTATTCAGGAAACGGTTCATGGCACAGGGTAGGTCGTAGGGCAGATAAACGTGCTGAACGTCTTTACCGAACGCGGACAACGCGCGCTCAGAGCCGGTCGGGGTCATGGTGGTGACGGTGATCGGCAGTGACGGGTAGCGATGGCGCAGGGCGCGTACCAGCGGGATCGCCGCCAGCGTTTCACCAACAGAAACGGAATGCAGCAAAATACCGTCCGGGGTGACTTTATTGCGGCAGTAGCCATAGCGTTCAGCCCAGCGTTTTCGATACGCAGGGGCCTTACGGCTACGAAGCAACAGTCTCAGCCACACGAATGGCTGAATAATGTAGAGCAGGGCGGTATACAACAATTCCAAGCGATTATCCGTTTTTTTAGTTTCGGCGGGCAAATTCTAAGCATTTAAGCCAGGTAAAGCTATCTCTTATGCCAGATACCGTTTTAAACGAAAGTAGCGGCGGCCCAGGCGCCAGCGAAGACGCGGGCTTTTAGCGCTTTTCCAGATGAGTTTCCAGATACCCGTTTCAAAAAATTCTTTGATAATCATGGCTTTCTTCTTCTCATCCTTCATGTTATCGAAGGTGTGAATAATCCCCAGCCCTTCTTTGGCGATTTGCCAGTGGCAGGCAGGGATCCCTTTCACTTTATCCGGGTAGCGCTGGTTGATGGCATCAAGCATCTGCAGGATTTTCATGTAATGACGCGCCGAGCGAATCAGGGTGTCATCGTTGTCCGGCATATGGGAAACCGATGCGGAGTGAATGTAGTAGTCATAGTAACGTTCACTGGTGTACTGGACGCGCTCGGCCGCGAGCAGCACTTCGGTGGTCCAGGGAATGTCCTGATGGCGAAGGCCGGGTTCGAAGCGAAAGCCGTTCTGTCGAATAAAGTCGTGGCGATAGATGTTAAGCCAGGTCACGTGCAGAAACTTACGCGAATCCAGCGCCATTTTTAGCCAGGCAGGGCCCGTCATGACGCCAGTTGAGGAGAGTTTGTCTTCAGGGAAGATAGGGCGTGAAGGTTTCTTGTCGTTTTCCCAGACGTAGTTCCCGTTACAGGTGGCGACATCCAGATCCTGCGTAACGGCCATATCCAGCAGATGCTGGTACATGCCGGGTTTAAAGTCGTCATCTATATCCGGGAAAGAGAGATATTGGCCCGTCGCGACGGCCAGGCCAGTATTACGCGCGATGGAGACGCCCTGGTTTTGCTGTTCTATTACCTGCAGCTGGGGGAATTTTTCGCGCCAGTTTTCAACGATCTGCATCGAACCGTCAGTGGAACCGTCATTGACGATGATCACTTCCATACTGTCGATGCGCTGATTCATAAGGCAGGTAAAGAACTGATTCAGAAAAGCTTCACCGTTATAAACGGCAACCACCACGCTTAATAAGGGCGCTGAATTTTGCATAAGAAACCTGATTTTTATTGTTTATCGACTAAAGCGATATATTGCTGGCAAATGGCGTTAATACCAAACGATGCGATCGTTGCGCGATCGACGACTGGCGGCGACGTGTAGATATCCGCCAGCGTTGTTGCCAGCGACTCGTCATTCAGTTCCGTCAGGCCGCGGGCCAGGCTACCCGTGAGGATTTCAGCGGGCCCGCCCGGGCAGTTTGTGCTCACGGGCGGCGTCTGGCAGATGATGGATTCGACCAGCACATTGCCAAAGCCTTCGCAGTCAGAGCTTAATACCAGCAGGCGTGCCCCTTTAATCCAGGGGTAGGGATTAGGCTCGAACGGGCGGAAAGCAATCCGGTTTTCAATGCCGAGCTCTGCGGCCAGCTGCTTAAGCTTTTGAATTTTTGCCTCGGAGCCGTTGCCCATCATCACTAGCGTGGTATCGAGCTGGCTCAGTGCAAACGCGCGTAAAAGCCTGTCGTGGCGCTTGTGCTCGTGGAAGCGGCCAACATGAATGATGTAATCCTTCCCCTGCATCTCAAAGGGCGCATCGGCCAGACGCTGAATGTCTGGAATATCGAAAGGATTGTGGATAACCGCTTTGCGGCGGAGATCGATTGCCAGCGTCTCAGAAAGATCTTTCAACACGGCGGCTGAGACGGCGACAACGTTGCGGTTTTTGTAGGTATGACGAATTTTGGAATGCTTAAACCAGCGTGAAAGCCCGCTGCGGTGGCGAAGGTAGGAGAACGAGAACATACCGTGTACGCAGAACCAGACTTTCTCCCGCTCAAGCGCGCGGCAGTGCGACACGATGCGGTCAGTTTTGTGCAGATGAGAGAACACGACATCAAATTTGCCGCTGCGCTCGGCCTGCTCTATCGCCTTATCCAGCAGCCGGGCGCGACGCGGGATCTCCGTGAGCTTGCGCCACGGCTTCGTGCACGTATCCTGAATAATGTGAAAATCGATGCCGTCCGGAATGGCGTAGTCGCACACTTTCCGCAGGGAGAATAGGGAAACCTGGTGCCCCATTTCTAACAATCCGCTGGAGAGTGTAAGAACCGTTTTTTCGGCTCCGCCACCGGGTAAACCATCAATAATCATTAGGATGCGCATTTTTAATCCAGTAATTTTTGATAAAGCGAAATAAGCTGACTTGATAGTTTTTCGGGGGTCGCCTCTTTTACACGCTCACGTGCCGCTTGCCCCATATTGTTATTCTTTTCCAGAGAAGGAATGGCGGCTATGGCCTCCTTCAATGTGCTGATATCAAGTGCGTCACAGTAAAACCCGTTCTTGCCTTGCTCTATGAATTCGGATCCACCGCAGCTCGCTGAAGTCACGATCGGCAAACCGCAGGCCATCGCTTCGAGAATGACGTTAGGAAAAGGATCATACAGCGTCGGCAGCAGTAAACCATCGGATAGCTGGTAAAATGGCAGCGTCTCTTTTTGCATCCCCAGGAAGCGAATCTGCCCCTCGCAGCCTAGCGATCGGGCGAGCGCACGATAACGATTTTCCGCTTTATCCTGTCCAACCACAATCAGCCATGCCCCTGTTCCCGCGATAGCCTGTATCGCGCTGGCCAATCCCTTGCGCTCAAATCCTGACCCTACGAAACAGAACACAATGGCGTCGGCTGGCACCCCGTACTGCTGACGCAAGGCAGCGCGTTGTGCTTCCTGAGCCGGAACGAAGCGGCTGCAATCAATTGAATTATAAATCACATGTATCTTTTTTGCGTCGATATCAAAGTCTTCGATAATTTCTCGTTTGATCATCTCTGCATTACAGATAACGGCTTGCAACTCTTGCGCCTGGTACATCTCACGTTCGGCCTGCATCACGTAGCGGTGATAGCGATCGTGCATAAGCATCTGCGCACGCCACGCGGGCAGGATCCGCGCGCGCTGCAGCAGCCAGCGCTGGTGTACGCCATCACCCGCACGGTAAATATCGCAGCCCGGGATACGCTCGTGACTTTGCACGATATCAAACTGCTGCTGCTGCCAGAGCGCGCGTGCGGCATGGGCAAACCCGCGCTCGCGGCTGATGCGGCCCCATTTGCGCGGATCGCAAATGTGGATATGCCAGTCGTCCTGCTTCTCTCCCTGCCACTCGCGCGTGATGACGTTAAGCTCAAGGTTTTGATTACTCAGCGCGGAGAGCGCCCGGGAGACGAAGCGCTCCGCTCCGCCATCGGGGCGATATTTTTGACGAACGATGGCCAGGCGATGTTTTTTCATTTCAGGTATCTCCTTGCCGCGGAGACGACAGCATCAACGGGAATGGCATTGAGGTAGCGTTCTTTCGTGTTGGTATCAATAGCGTCCGGGTCGGGCAGCGGGCCGTAGTCACCTGCCCAGATGACCTCACCGTTAACCTGCCATGGAGACCAGAACGTCAGTTTGGAGGGGCCAAACAGCGCCACGCAGGGCGTCTGAAGCGCGGCGGCCATATGCATCGGAACGGAATCTACGCCTATAAACAGACATGCGCGATCGATAAGCGAGGCCAGCTGGCGAAGCGTTAGCTGGCCCGCCAGCGAAACGACGCCCGTTTTGGGCGAGGCGGCAAGAATGCGATCGATCATCGCCATCTCTTTTTTATCCGGGCCTGCCGTGAGAACGATGGTGTGGCCCTCCTGCTGAAGGGCGGTGATGGTTTGCGCCATCTTTCCTTCATCCCAGCATTTAAAAAACCAGCGGGATGTGGGCTGAATAACGACGTAGCGCTCGCCCACGCCATGCTGCGTCAGCGCGTGCCGGGCGTATTGCCAGTCATCTGCGCGATAAGCCATGGTAACGGCCGGCCTGGCGGCAACCGGTAACGGCGACAGGATAGAAAGATTTTGTTCAACGGTATGCAGAGAGGCATGATTCGCAACAGAAACCAAATCGGTATGGCAAAAACGCCAGAAGGCATTGTCACGCTTGTTGAAGGCAAACCCGAGACGAACCGGCGCGCCCGTGAACCGGGTGACGATGGCGCTACGCCACTGATCGGCAAGGTTAATCACCAGGTGATAATGCTGCGCTCTTAGCGCGCTCAGCAGCTGCCACTCTTTTTGCAGATGCTTCAGCGTGCCCAGCTGCTTCCATTTACGATCGATACCGTAAATGGTGCCGATAGCCGGATGCGCGGCGAGCATATCGCGCGTCTCTTCATAGAGCAGCACGTCGATTTTTGCCTGAGGCCATTTTTGGCATAACGAATCGATGACGGGTGTGGTGAGTAACATGTCACCATGATGGCGAAGTTTAATCAGTAAAATGCGCAAATCAGGCGTGTCAGGTAAGTTATTCATCATCATCTTATCGGCGTTGTACTGTTGGCAATTCTAATAGACCTGATAGCGACTTGCACTCTTTCTCCATAATGTCGGGAATTTCCGATGAAGGGTTTACTCAAGCTTTGAGGAGTGCGTAACATAGCGATAACTCCCCTGTCTGACGGACTCATTATGAAAAAACCAGCGTTTATCATCACGATCGATACCGAGGGCGATAATCTCTGGCAAAACCACCGGGTTATTAAAACGGAAAACGCCCGTTATCTGGGCCGGTTTCAGGCGCTCTGTGAGCGTTTTGGTTTTAAGCCCGTCTGGCTGACAAATTACGAGATGGCGATCGAGCCTGTTTTCATTGAGTTCGCCAAAGACGTTATTGCCCGCGGCACCGGGGAGGTGGGTATGCATCTCCATGCCTGGAATAGCCCGCCGGAGCACGATCTCACGGGAGATGACTGGCGCTGGCAGCCTTATCTGGTTGAATTTTCAGATGACGTCATGCGGGAGAAAGTGCTGTTCATGACCCGCCTTCTGGAAGAGACATTCCAGAGCAAAATGTTGAGCCATCGCGCCGGGCGCTGGGCATTTGATAGCCGTTACGCCAGGCTGCTCGTTGAGCTGGGCTATCAGGTCGATTGTTCGGTCACGCCGCGCGTGAACTGGCGCAATGCCAAAGGTGCTCCTCAGGGAAAGGGAGGAACCAACTATCAGAACTTCCCCGATCGCGCCTACTTCATTGATATAGATAATATTTCTCAGGCTGGCAATAGCACGTTACTCGAAGTGCCGATGAGCATTCAATATAAACACCCGGCCTGGCTGAACGCAGTTAAGCAAGGGTACGATCGCCTGCGCGGAAAATACCGCTCTCCGTCAGTTAACTGGCTGCGGCCGTCCGGAGGGAATGCTGCGGAGATGATTAACGTTGCGCAGCAGTGCCTGTCTCAGGGAAATGACTACGTTGAGTTTATGCTTCATTCGTCAGAATTTATGCCAGGCGGCAGCCCAACGTTTAAAGATGATGCAGCGATAGAAGGGTTGTATCAGGATTTGGAACAGCTCTTTACCTGGCTTTCAGACAGGACGGTGGGGATGACGCTGGCAGAGTACTATCAGTACAAAAAAAAAGTAATGCCCGCAAGGCGGGCATAATCTTTAACGCTGCCTTGACTGTGAAAAAGGCGTGCTCAAAGCAAACAAGGTTACAAAGAAAATTAACGCCTCTGAACTCAACAATATGACGTCGGTCAGACCATACAGCAGCAGCAGAAGCATGGTCGTGAGCAGCAGGGCATTTCTATTTTTGAGCGCATAGCCGATCATCGAAGCAAAGAAAAAGAATAATATCGCCAGTCCAGGGATCCCTTGCAGGGAATATTTTTCTATGAATTCATTATGCAAATGCACATTGATGAATTGCAGTGCAGTCTTAAGATGCGGGTGCCCTTCTTTTACATAGCGCTGTGTCCATACCTGACGATCTTCGACTGATTGCCCCAGGGGATGCGCAAGCCCGTTCTGAATACCCACGGTCCACATCGAGAAACGCGCGCCGAGTGAGGTTTTATCATAGCCCTTTTCAAACTTATCTATTTCGATTTGTGTTTGCGCTATTTTGGGGGAAATTAAGGGCTTGTAGCTTACAACGATAATGCCTGCTACAACACACAAAAATATCAGCGTTGATTTAAGATGAATTCTTCTGAAGTGATAAAGCGTAAGCACAATCGCCAAAAGCAAATACAAGCCCATCGCGGCACGTGTGCCCGTCAGAAGAATGACGAAGTAGGATAGTAATATGGTGAGGCTCGCAGCAACATACAGTTTTACATTTTTTTGAAGATAAAGAGCGTATACGAAAGCTAACGATAATACTGAGTAGACATAGGCTGAAACCGTTGCACGATTGATAGCCATTTCAATACGCGCCATGCCCTGCGTTGCCTGCCACAAGCCATAGCCAGTGGCCAGAACAAAGCCGGTACCTGTGGCATAGAGAAAATACTTCTGGAAGGAGGCTTTATCAACGTAAGACTTAAACCGGTCAAGATAGAAAATCAGGAAGCTTGCTAGAATCAACTTTTTACTTGCACCAAGATAATCACTATAAGCATTCAAGCCTTCACCATGGTATTCATAAACCATATACCAGACGAAATTAAGTAACCCAATCAACAAAATGGGAAGAGCGATTGAAAAAGGGCGTAATGTGATTTTTTTATATTCGAACGCTAAGCCGATAATGCTGGCATAGATAGCGATATAGAAAAACTCTCTTTGCTTGCCAGAACTGAGCAGTGCTAATACAAGCGAAATAAAGCTAAGAATTAGCGTCAGCTGATAAAGACGCAACTTTACTTTTTCCATAATGCTTCGATAACCCTTTTTTTATAGCTGAAGCGAACTTCGCTTGATAAGAAAAATGAAAAAGAATAGAGAGAACTTACCCGCGACCTGACGAGGTGTAGTTGCTGTTCTGTAAGGTATTGTCGATGATTGCTATATATATCAAACCAGTGACAATTTATGAGGTTTGCATAAGATTGCGGAAACGTTTTTTCCATCTGTAATGTGCATTCAACAAGCGTAGTGATTTTGCCTGCGTCGAGACGGCTGGATAAACTTTCTCTGGTTTTGATGTAGTAATAGTGACCTTGCCGCTGATAGGCTATTTTAGCCGACTGCATAAGCATTGCGGGAAATACCGCAAAGTCTTCGTAGCAGACTATCGAAGGGATGGGGTTGCTCTCGTATAAATTTCGATGAATAAACTGGCCGATAAGATGTGCCTGGAAATCTTTATGCTGCAGGAAGCGTTTTATCGCATCGCTCTGAGACAATGAAACGGGCGCAAACCCCTGCCAGGATGAATTTATTTTTCTGATATCCCGAATTTCCAGCAAGCGCGTCAGCAGCATATCTGGACGCTGTGCTTTAAGAAAAGCCACTGCGTCCTTCAGGCTGGATGGCTTCAATTGGTCGTCACTGTCCAGCATCGTAATATATTCGCCTGATGCCAACGAGAGTGCACTGTTCCGGACATGGCCTACGTTGCGGTATTCTACGAACCGGGATTGCACATTGGGGAGTGCTGGCAACCAAAAGTCAACGATATCCTGTGTGGTATCATCGGAGCTGTCATTAAAGATAATAACTTCAATAGCTTCACCTGCATCATCAATCGCAGCGTGCAGGCTTTCTAACGTAGAATGAAGTGTATCCTGGGCATTATGCGCGGCAATAATGACGCTAAGAAAAGCCATAAATTTAGTTTCCCTGGGCGTCAATATTACAGGAGATTGAATAACCGCTCGATAACTCACAAATAAAGCGTTTAAGCTGGCTTAACGCTTCTTCTGTAACACCGAATAGCTCTTCGCGTTCCTGCGAAAAGTAATAACGTGTTTCAAAAACATAAGAACAAATGTTGTCATCATTGCCAATCAACAATACGTTACCAAGAGGGCGTTGTTCATAGTGACAGCATGGCCCGAATAGCATAACGATTGGCACACCAACGGCGTCGGCAATGTAAATATTCCCGGAGTCAGAGGCGATATAGCAATCCATCTTCGAAATGGCCCAGGGAAGCTCTTCAAGAGAAATGTCACCAATGAGATTAACCACATTCGGGATGTCACCGTAAAGGCGGGTGATATCGTCCATCCACGACTGTTCGTTCGGGGCGCCAAAAACGTAGAACTCGCAGGGTAAATCGGCAAGGCGATCGATAATTCGCTTCCAGATGACCGGCGGAACGGTTTTGGCCTTATTCCCCGCCGCAATGCTGATCCCGATGCGGATCACGCCGGGTTTATCGAGGGCTGGCGGATAGCTTGCAGGCTTGAAGAGGGGTTTTGTGGCGTGCTTGGGTGAGTCTTGCCACGTGAGTGACCGATCCGCCAGTTTCAGGTAGTTCGTCACCGACAGCGTCCGTTTACCGTGCTCAACGATACCGTCAGCTGTTGTATAGAAAATCCCCTGATACCATCTGCGGGTATAAATGCTTAAAAATTGCTTATTTTTTGCATTACATGCGGAGGCGAAAAAAAGATTTACGTTATTGGGCTGCAGGAGATACACGTTGTCATAGCGATTCATGATCCTGCAGGCAAAGCAGAGCTTACGCCACAGGCTGCGCTTGTGCTGCTCAATGAAGTAGATCTGGTCGATGGTTTCATCATGCTTCGCCAGCGCACCCACGCCGCGACTGATCAGCACATCGCTTTTTTGCAGGTACGCCAGAAGAGGCGTTGCGTTAACAAAATCACCGATTTTGGCTGTCTGAATGACAAGGTTTTTACCTGTGTCTTTCCGGAACAGCTTCCGGATGATCTTCACCGGAAAGAGTAAAATCAGCAGAAATACGTAACTCATGGGTTAAATATCCCTGTTGGAAAGCCAATGGCTGCTCTGTAAAAATGAAAAAATAGCATCTGCACTAATATCCCCCGTTTGCTGAGTCGGGCTAACCATCTGATGCTGGTTTCTACCGTAACCCCCGATCAAACCGGGATCGGTCGGGCCAAAAATCGTGATGTTTGGCCGATCCAGCGCTGCAGTCAGATGGCTTAAGCCCGTATCAACAGAAACGACAGCGTTCGCTCCCGCGAGCTCGGCGGCTACTTGCGCCAGCGTGAGTTTGGGCAAAACGTCCACGTGCGAGAAACCCGCGGCGAGACGTTCAGCACGCTGTCGCTCATGTTCTGCGCCCCACGGCAGTTTAATATGGATACCGGTAGGTTGCATTAGTTCAATCAGTCTGCGCCAGTGCGTTTCCGGCCAGTGCTTATCGTCGCGCGTTGTGGCATGCAGGAAGATGAGATAGGGCTGCGTTTGTTGATCGGTACCGCTCAAAAAATGCTGCGCAATGGCGTAATCACCCTGGGTTTCCGGTTTCGCATAGCCCAGGCTTTTTGCAAAGAGTTCACGGGTACGTTCGACGGCGTGCTGCTGCTTTGCGATGTGGTGGCGACGGTTATAGAACAGGCTTGCCAGCGGCTCGCGGGCGGTTTGCCAGTCCATTCCGTGCTTTACGCCGTGCGCCAGACGCGTTACCAGCGCGGCGCTTTTGACCAAACCCTGCGCGTCGATGATGGCATCGTAACGCTGAGCCTGCACCGCATCGCGAAAGGCTTTGCGCTCGGCTTTAACCGGCGCGGAGAACCAGGCCTTACGCCAGCGGCGAATCGCCACCGGGATCGCGCGGTCAACCGCTTCATGCCAGGTGGGGATCTGCGCGAAGCCTTCTTCCACCGCCCAGTCAAAACGAATGCCGGGGATGGCCCGCATGGCGTCCGTCAGCGACGGCAGCGTGTGCAGGACATCGCCCATCGAAGAGGTTTTAACGATCAGTACCCGCATCCGTTATCCTTCTTCGCTCAACAGCAGCGCGTTGAGCTCCTCGAGCACGCGCTCTGGCGTAATGTCAATCAGGCTCTGGTGATAGCCTTCTGCACCCTCGCCCTTACGCACCTTGTGGTAACCGTCAATCAGGCGAATGACCCGCGCTTTATGCGACAGCGGCGGCGTGAAGTCGGGGCTGCTTGGGCCATACAGCGCCACCAGCGGGCGATCCAGCGCGGCGGCCACGTGCATCAGCCCGGAGTCGTTGGTGACGACGGCCCTGCAGGCGGCAATCAGGATAACCGCCTGCTCCAGCTCCGTTTCGCCGGCCAGGTTGCGGCACCAGGCCTGCTGTTCAACGCTGAGCGACGCGAGGATTTCGTTCCCTGCATCGTGGTCTTTTGCCGAGCCGAACAGGACAATCTGATAGCCTTCATCGATCAGCTGTTTCGCCAGCGCGGCATAGTGATAGTGCGGCCAGCGTTTTGCCGGGCCGAATTCGGCGCCGGGGCAGAAGCCGATTGTTGGGCGTTCAGACGATATGCCAAAGGCGCTGCACGTCTGGGATTTCTCACCCTCGTTGACCAGTAGCTGCGGCCAAAGCAGCGGCTGCGGCAGGTCTTTCGCGCTGCGCATGACGCCTTTATCGTAGGCCAGCGCCACGTAGCGTTCCACCATGAGCGGCCAGGCCTCTTTGTCTAGCACCCGCGCGTCGTTCAGCAGTCCGTAGCGCATTTCACCGCGCCAGCCGGTGCGGTGCGGTATGCCAGCAAAGAAAGGCACCAGGGCAGATTTGAAGGAGTTTGGCAGCACCCAGGCGCGGTCGTAGCGTTTGTCGCGCAGGGTGTGACCGAGCCTGCGGCGTTCGCCAATTTCCAGGGCCCCGTGGCCGAGCGGCATCGGGATAGCCTCATTCACTTCCGGCATACGCGATAGCAGTGGACGGCACCACGCGGGCGCCATCACGTCAATTATCGCCTGGGGATAGCGCGCCTTGAGCGTGCGATAGAGACTTTGCGACATCATCATGTCGCCCACCCATGACGGGCCGATCACCAGAATTTTCATACTTATGCGTCGCGGTTCAGCCAGGCCATATATTCCGTCACGCCTTCGGCAACGGTTTTGAACGGCTTGTCGTAGCCCGCCGCACGCAGGTTGGTCAGGTCGGCCTGGGTGAATGCCTGGTAGCGCCCTTTCAGTTTGTCCGGGAACGGAATGTACTCAAGGCTGCCTTTCTGGTGATAGGCCAGTGCGGCATCGGCTACCGCCTGGAAGGACTCCGCGCGGCCCGTGCCCAGGTTGAAGATGCCGGAGACGCCATTTTCCCAGAACCACAGATTCACGGCCGCCACGTCGCCTACATAGACGAAGTCACGCTTGAAGCCGTCGCTGCCTTCGAACAGTTTCGGGCTTTCGCCGTTGTTCAACTGAGTATTCAGGTGGAATGCCACGCTCGCCATGCTGCCTTTGTGGCCTTCGCGCGGCCCGTAAACGTTGAAGTAGCGGAAGCCGACGATCTGCGAATTCGCTTCTGGCAGCACCTGACGCACGTACTCGTCGAACAGGAACTTGGAGTAACCGTAAACGTTCAGCGGCTGCTCGTATTCGCGGGATTCGATAAAGTCAGACGTGCGCCCGCCGTAGGTGGCCGCTGATGAGGCATACAGGAACGGAATTTCACGTTCCAGGCAGTAGTGCAGCAGTTCTTTAGAGTACTGATAGTTATTGTCCATCATGTACTTGCCGTCCCACTCGGTGGTGGAAGAGCACGCGCCTTCGTGGAAGATGGCTTCGATATCGCCAAGCTCTTCACCGGCCATAATCTGGATAAGGAAGTCTTCTTTATCCATATAGTCAGCGATGTTCAGGTCCACCAGGTTTACGAACTTGGTGCCGTCTTTCAGGTTGTCCACCACCAGAATGTCGGTGATGCCTTTGTCATTGAGGGCCTTAATAATATTGCTGCCGATAAAGCCCGCGCCGCCGGTAACGATGATCATAACTGTAACCTTTGAAGTGTTGAGCCCGGGGACAATCCCGGACGCTAATATCTTTATCATATCATCACAATGACCTCTCTTCAGCCATTCACCGACATACACTTTATCCTTCAAGCTGCCCCGCCGTTGGCTGCGCTTAGAAACCCCCGTTACACAGTTATCCCTGCTCCCGGGGATTTTTTCGCTTGCCGCTGGATACAGCGTGAATGATTTTGTGTAGGTGCAACAAATGTGACGCGTGATTTATGCTGCAAAAACGAGAAGAGATAATGCGTCATCTCGTCATGAAGTATAGGTTTGGGTAATATGTGCCGAAATTTGCCGAGTCTGGAGAATTGCAATGCGTGGTGATTTTTACAAACAGTTAAACAGCGACCTCGATACCGCACGTGCGGAAGGGTTGTTCAAAGAAGAGCGTATTATCACGTCTGCACAGCAGGCGGACATCACCGTTGCCGACGGCAGCCACGTGATCAACTTTTGTGCGAACAACTACCTGGGTCTTGCGAATCACCCTGAGCTGATTGCCGCGGCGAAAAGCGGCATGGATACCCACGGCTTCGGTATGGCCTCCGTGCGCTTTATCTGCGGGACACAGGACAGCCACAAGCAGCTTGAGCAAAAGCTGGCGAACTTCCTGGGAATGGAAGACGCGATTCTGTACTCCTCCTGCTTCGATGCCAACGGCGGCCTGTTTGAGACGCTGCTCGGCGCAGAAGATGCGATTATCTCCGACGCCCTGAACCACGCCTCCATCATCGACGGCGTGCGCCTGTGTAAAGCGAAGCGTTTCCGCTACGCCAACAACGACATGGCCGAGCTGGAAGCGCGCCTGAAAGAGGCGCGTGAAGCTGGCGCTCGCCACGTGCTGATCGCTACCGACGGCGTGTTCTCAATGGACGGCGTGATCGCCAACCTGAAGGGCGTGTGCGACCTGGCAGATAAATACGACGCGCTGGTGATGGTCGATGACTCCCACGCGGTTGGCTTTGTGGGCGAAAACGGCCGCGGTTCCCACGAATACTGCGACGTGATGGGCCGCGTGGATATCATCACCGGCACGCTGGGCAAAGCGCTCGGCGGCGCGTCCGGCGGCTATACCGCGGCGCGTAAAGAGGTGGTTGAGTGGCTGCGTCAGCGCTCCCGCCCGTATCTGTTCTCCAATTCCCTGGCCCCGGCCATCGTGTCTGCCTCTATCAAAGTGCTGGAGATGGTGGAATCAGGCGCTGAACTGCGCGACCGTCTGTGGTCCAACGCCCGCCTGTTCCGCGAAAAAATGAGCGCGGCAGGCTTTACCCTGGCCGGTGCTGACCACGCGATCATTCCGGTGATGCTGGGCGATGCGGTTGTCGCGCAGAACTTTGCCCGCGAACTGCAGAAAGAAGGGATTTACGTCACCGGGTTCTTCTTCCCGGTGGTGCCTAAAGGTCAGGCGCGTATCCGCACCCAGATGTCTGCGGCGCACTCGCCTGAACAAATTGAACGTGCGGTGGAAGCCTTTACCCGCATCGGCAAACAGCTGGGCGTAATTGCCTGAGGACGTGTGATGAAAGCGTTATCCAAACTGAAAGCGGAAGAAGGGATTTGGATGACCGACGTGCCGGAGCCGGAAGTCGGTCATAACGATCTGCTGATCAAAATTCGTAAAACAGCCATCTGCGGCACCGACGTCCACATCTACAACTGGGACCAGTGGTCGCAGAAAACCATTCCGGTCCCGATGGTTGTCGGTCATGAATATGTCGGCGAAGTGGTGGGTATTGGTCAGGAAGTGAAAGGCTTTAAAATTGGCGATCGCGTCTCTGGCGAAGGTCACATCACCTGCGGCCACTGCCGTAACTGCCGCGGTGGACGCACCCACCTGTGCCGCAACACCGTAGGCGTGGGCGTAAACCGCCCCGGCTGCTTCGCGGAATACCTGGTGATCCCGGCCTTCAACGCGTTCAAAATCCCCGATAACATTTCTGACGATCTGGCCTCTATCTTCGATCCGTTTGGCAACGCGGTCCACACCGCGCTTTCCTTTGATCTGGTAGGTGAAGACGTGCTGGTCTCCGGCGCGGGCCCTATCGGCATTATGGCGGCAGCGGTGGCGAAGCACGTGGGCGCGCGCAACGTGGTGATCACGGATGTGAACGAGTACCGCCTGTCGCTGGCGCGCAAAATGGGCGTGACCCGCGCGGTGGACGTCTCCAGAGAGAGCCTGACCGACGTGATGGAAGAGCTGGGCATGACCGAAGGCTTTGACGTCGGCCTGGAGATGTCCGGTGCGCCACCGGCGTTCCGCACCATGCTCGACACCATGAACCACGGTGGCCGCATCGCGATGCTGGGTATTCCGCCGTCAGATATGTCCATTGACTGGAACAAGGTTATCTTCAAGGGGCTGTTCATCAAAGGCATCTATGGCCGCGAAATGTTCGAGACCTGGTACAAAATGGCGGCGCTGATCCAGTCCGGCCTGGATCTCTCCCCGATCATTACTCATCGTTTCTCTATCGATGAGTTCCAGCAGGGCTTTGACGCGATGCGCTCAGGCCAGTCTGGGAAAGTTATTCTGAGCTGGGATAAGTAATGAAAAAGGGGCCTGGGCCCCTTTTTACTATGTGGCCGTTTTATCGAGGCCAAGCTTGGCCAGGACTTTTGACGCAATATCATTGATATCAATTTTATTGTGGCGCTTATCATAAATCAGCTGTTCAGCGTTTTTACCGATGGGGGCAAATATCGTATTCCCCTCGTAGTTTTTATTATGATCCAGCAGCATAGAAAAATAGACGGCAATAAGTTTTTTATCAAATGCACAGGCGATATGCACAATTGCCGTATCAACAGAGACCACTACGTCAGCTTTTTTGATGAGCGTAATTGCATCCCAGAGCGATTTGAATCGACACACCGTAATGTTTGCATCGTCAAAATGCAGGTCTGCGAGCTTTTTGCCTTCACCGATGATAAAGACCTGGGTATCCGGGTACTGCACAATCTCCCGGGCCAGCGTTTCGAGTTGAGGGAGCGAGAGGCTGCGTTCCGCCACGCTTGCAAAGGGATTAAGCACAACAATGTGTTTGCCGGTATGGGGCGCAAGATAATCATCAATAAATGCTTCATACTCAGGCAACACGGGTAAGAAGTAGCCAGAGGCGTCTGGCTCAACGTTCAGGACGTTGAGTATTTGCTTCTGGGGATGGGTAATGTGGAATTCAGAACGTACAGGCAACATTAAGTTATAAGGCTTGTCCAGCCAGCCACCAAATCCGACGGCGTATTTATAATCTATTTTACGCAGGAGTTGAGTATTTAAGAGCTCTTTTCTCTTCATCCATGAGTAATGGCTTATCACCAGATCGGTTTCGATGACCTTCATCGCATCTATATTATTAATATTAATAACATAGACTTCGTCAATGTCCGGCATCTTTTCAAACAGATCGCGATTACGCTCCTCAACAATGACCTGCAGAATATAGCCCGCCTTTTTCAGGCTACGCCAGGTACCCGTGTGGCAAACCGCATCGCCAATGCCAAGATCGACAAAAGGGATAAGGATCCGCTTCACGCTAGTGACGTCAATTTTTTGCTGACGCTTATCCTGAAGACGTCGCGATACGCTAAGAAGTTTTAACCGTCTTTTTAATTCTTTAGTTTTATGGTTTCGTTGTCTGTTAATTTCCTTAAGATAACCGATTATTTTCTTCATGAGCGCTGAACCAAAATAAATATTATATTGCGGCTAGTATAATCGTAACGTTAACGAAAAGGAATGATTGTGAAAAGGAAGAGGGTTGAGTGTTAAAATATTCTTATTTAACAGTGCGTTATTGTTTCTGCAGAGGCTGCGCGGTTTTGCCCTCTGCCCGAGCACGGTTCACTTTTTCGAGCGTGGCAGCAATATCACGAAAATAAAAAATAAGGTTCAGATCCGGAAGTGACAATAACGATCGCCGGCGCTATCGTATTAAAATTAAATTGATACCGTTCGGGAGAACCCATGTTCAGGCTAACCGTATGTCTTTTGACATACAATTCTGCTCGTTTGCTACATCAGGTATTAACTCCTTTAATACGTATTGCAGATGAGATGGTGGTTATCGACTCCGGGAGCTCAGATAAGACGTTATCTATTCTTGAGGGATATGGGATCGCGCCAATATATCATCCGTATGCTATGCATGGTGAACAGATGAATATGGCTATTTCACGGTCATCTAACGACTGGGTACTATGCGTAGACAGTGATGAAATACTTGATGAAACCACTCTTGACTATATCCTGGCGCTAAAGTCCGGTGAGGAACCGCCCGCCGACAGCGGCTGGAGCCTGTCTCGATACTGGTATGTATTAGGCGAGCAAACCCGAACAATTTATCCGATTTCCTCTCCTGATTTCCCCTTAAGACTGTTCCATCGCCGTTATGTCAAATTTAACAATCGCCCCGTGGATGATAAAGCAACCGGGGCTGCCCGGGTGACGCGAATACCGGGACACGTTCGACATGACACATTCTATTCTTTGCATGAAGTTTTTAATAAGTTGAATGCCTACACTACCCGGGTCGTACAATATCAAACCCTCAGGCCTTCAATCGCGCGTGGCGCGATCAGCGCTGTTGGTGCTTTTTTTAAATGGTATGTGTTTAGCGGTGCGTGGCGGCAGGGGAAGACTGGAGTAGTGACAGGGCTTTATGCCACCCTATACAGCTTCTTAAAGTATTTCAAAGCCTGGTACCATCACCAGGATAAACGAGAGTCTGCAGCCCGGGGGCATAAAGACTCTCATCCGGTTGAGTAGCTAGGCTTTTCTGCCCCATCCCTGCCACTGCTGCTGCACGTATTTAACCAGCGTGCTTTCACCGACGCTCTCTCCGATCACCGAGAAAAAGCGGGTGGCATTTACCGGCTCAAGCGGCTGTTTCGGCTTACAGCTCTTCACGCCACGGAAGGGATTACGCGGTGCTGATGTAGCGGGCTGCCCCGAGTTTGGCGTCGAAGTATCTACCTGCGGCTCGTTGAGCAGGTCGCTTGGGCGGACCAGCGTGATATCAGCAGGTAAGGCTGGCAGCATTTGCTGCAGGACGCGCACGGTAGAAGGGTGCGGGTGACCGATGGCAATGGCCGAACCGTTCCGGCGGGCCAGCTGCACGGCGCGATTAAACTGCATCCGGATGTCCGCGTCGTTCTGGGTATCATCCAGGAACACTTTGCGCTTGATGACCTTCACGCCCGTTCCCTGGGCCGCACGCATGGCCTGACTGTTGCCGATGGTCATGCTGTCGAGGAAATAGAGGTTATAACGCTCCAGCGACTGCATCACTTTCAGCATGCCGTACAGGCTGGAGGTCATAGCGCTGCCCATATGGTTGTTCAGACCGACGGCAAACGGCACTTTGTTATAGGCGTCGCGGATAATACGATCGATCTCGTCGCTGCTCATCTCCGGGCGAAGCGTATCTTTTTCCAGCGGCTGCTTGCTGAGCGGTGCCATTGGCAGATGGATCAGAACCTGATGGCCGCTGTTGTGGGCTTTGGTCGCCATCTCACGCGCGTGTGGCGCGTTAGGGAGAACGGCGACGGAGATGGCTGACGGCATCGCCAGCACCTGGTTTTCGTAATGCGGACGATAACCGAAGTCATCTATCACGATGGCGAGTTTACCTGCGTAAACCGGTGCAGCCAGCGCCAGCGCGCTGGCGACGGAGAGTACGATGTGACGAAATTGAAGCAAAACTTATCTTCCCAACCACGGCTGTGGATTGACCGCCTGACCCTGGCGACGAATTTCGAAATAGAGTGACGGGCGGCCCTGACCGCCACTGCTGCCCACAAGGGCGATGGGTTGACCTGCGCGCACCTGTGTGCCGACGCTGACCAGCGCGCTCTGGTTGTAACCGTAAAGGCTCATGTCTCCTTTACCGTGTTCAACCACCACGACCAGCCCGTAACCCTGCAGCCAGTCGGCCAGGATCACGCGGCCATCGGCGATGGCTTTCACTTCGCTACCTTCAGACGCACCGATAACTATACCTGTCCAACGTACCTCACCCTGCCGCTGTTCGCCATAGCGATGCAGAATTGAGCCGCGTACGGGCCAGTAGGCCTGGCCGCGAGGAGAGCCTAAACCACCCGTGCGCGACATCAGGGAACGTTCGCTTTCGCTGGGTTTGTAGGTGGTGCCTTTGCGGGACGCTTCCTGCTGCTTGTTGCGAACCGCCTGCGCCTCACGTGCCTCTTTATCAGCGCGCGCCTTCGCCGCCGCTTCGGCACGGGCAATGCTGTTGCGCAGTTTCGATTCGTTGGCGCGCATTTCGCTCAGCTGGCTCTGGCCTTGCTGAATGGAAGACTCCAGGCCGGACAGGGTTTTCTTACGCTCGCTGCGCGCCTGTTCCAGTTTCGCCTGCTGGGCCTGCTGATCGTAGAGCAGCGTCTGCTGCTGGCTCTGCTTCTCTTCCAGCTCGGCTTTTTGCGTGGTGACCTCTTCTCGCGTCTGCTTCAGCTGCGCAATTGTTTCCTGACGCGCCTGGTTCAGATAGCCGAAGTAGGCCTGCAGGCGTTGACCGCGCTGGCTCTCTTCACCGCTGAGGATCAGCTGCAGGCCGGTGTGTTCACCCTGGCGGAAAGCGGCGTCGAGCTGAGCCGCAAGGTTACGCTCCTGCGCGTCGCGCTGCTGCTCCAGCCTGGCAATCGACGCATTCATTTCATCGATCTGCTTATTCAGCTGGGCGAGGGTGTTTTGCGTTTCACGGAGTTTACGTGCGGCAGCGGAGATGGCTTCTTCCTGCTTCTTAAGCTGCGCAAGGAGGGAGGCGCGCTGCTGCTGCTGCTGGCGTACCGCGCGCTCTTTAGCGGCGATATCGGCCTGAATGGATTTTAGCTGGTCGCGATCGTCCGCGTGGGCGGATGTGGCGCACAGCAATACGCCAGCGCTGAGCGCGCTGGCGTAAAGCAGAGGTCTGACTGATAACCTAAGCGGCTTCACGACCCATGTGATTGAAAAAATCGCCTTTCCCCTCATGGGGAGCGATTATTCCACGATGAACAGCGGCTTACCAGTCATCTCTTCAGGGATCGGCATGCCCATCAGCGTCAGCATGGTTGGCGCGATGTCGGAAAGCTTGCCGCCTTCCACTGCTTTCACTGATTTATCACCAACATAAATCAGCGGAACTGGCAGGTTGGTATGCGCGGTGTGCGCCTGGCCGGTTGCCGGGTCACGCATCTGCTCCGCGTTGCCGTGGTCGGCGGTGATCAGCAGCTGGCCGCCAACGGATTCGACCGCTTTCGCGACCTGCTCAACGCAGTTATCGAGCGCTTCAACCGCTTTAACCGCGGCTTCCATCACGCCGGTGTGGCCAACCATGTCGCCGTTCGGGTAGTTACAGATGATGGTGTCGTACTTACCGCTTTCGATTGCCGCAACCAGTTTTTCAGTCAGTTCTGCAGAGCTCATTTCTGGCTGCAGGTCGTAGGTGGCGACTTTCGGCGAGTTAATCAGGATGCGGTCTTCCCCTTTGAACGGCTCTTCGACGCCGCCGTTAAAGAAGAAGGTCACGTGCGCGTACTTCTCGGTTTCAGAGATACGCAGCTGCGTTTTATCGTTCTTCGCCATCCACTCGCCGAAGGTATTGGCCAGCGAGGCCGGCGGATAGGCGCAAGGCGCCTTGATGTCTGCGGCGTATTCGGTCAGCTGGATGAAGTCGAGCTTCACCACTTTTTTACGGGCGAAACCGTCGAAATCGCTGTTCACGAATGCGCGGGTAATTTCACGCGCGCGGTCAGCGCGGAAGTTCATGAAGATCAGCGCATCGCCGTCTTCCATGGCCGCATCAGCTTGGCCTTCAGCACGAATAACGGACGCTTTTACGAACTCGTCGTTCTCATCACGCGCATAGGCGGCTTCCAGCGCGTCAACGGCAGTTGCGAACTGGAATTCACCTTTCGCCAGGGTCAGCAGATCGTAGGCCTGTTCCACACGATCCCAGCGGTTGTCGCGGTCCATCGCGTAGTAGCGGCCGATGATGGACGCCACGCGGCCCTTGCCCAGCGCGGCAAATTTGTCTTCAAACGCGTTGAGTGAATCTTTAGCGCTGCGCGGTGGCGTATCGCGGCCGTCCAGGAACGCATGCAGATAGATTTTCTCAGCGCCACGTTCCGCTGCCAGCTCAACCATCGCCATGATGTGATCTTCGTGGCTGTGAACGCCGCCTGCTGAGAGCAGGCCCATGATATGCACGGCTTTGCCAGCGGCCACGGCTTTATCTACCGCGCCACACAGCGTCGGGTTAGAGAAGAAGGTACGTTCCTTGATTTCGACGTCCAGACGGGTCAGGTCCTGATACACGATGCGGCCCGCGCCCAGGTTCACGTGACCCACTTCGGAGTTGCCCATCTGGCGATCCGGCAGACCCACTTCCAGGCCAGACGCATCAATCAGGGTATGCGGACGTTTTGCCCACAGCGCATCCATAACCGGAGTTTTGGCGTTGAAAATGGCGTTATCCTGGCTGTCCTCACGGTAGCCATAGCCATCCAGAATCACCAGTACCATAGGTTTTTTAGAAACCGACATTGCGACAACCTCATGCTCAAGAGACAAAAAATTTGCGTAATTTTACTACAGCTGAATCGATAAAATAGCCGCAGAAGATCAAAGAATGCGTAGGGGCATGGCGATTCCCCGCTCATTTTGAGGCTTTTTTTTCGTGGCATGCCGCAGAAAATGGATTAGCTTAATGTCGCTGGCTGTATTTGCCACAACGCACAGGTATACTCCTCACCTGGTTTTTTTAATCACTTAGTCGGGAGTTGTTACCCCCCATGCAAGAAATTATGCAGTTTGTTAGCCGTCACCCGGTTCTGAGCATCGCGTGGATTGGCCTGCTGGCCGCAGTGCTGTTCACCACCTTTAAGGGGCTGACGTCTAAAATTAAGGTGATCACCCGTGGTGAAGCCACGCGTTTGATCAATAAAGAAGATGCCGTCGTGGTCGATCTGCGTCAGCGCGATGATTTCCGCAAAGGACATATTGCAGGCTCCATTAACCTGCTGCCTGCTGAGATCAAAGCGAACAACCTGGGTGAGCTGGATAAACATAAAGCCCAGCCTATTATCGTTGTTGACGGCACCGGCATGCAGGCGCAGGAGTCTGCCAATGCGCTGCATAAAGCAGGCTTCGAAAACGTAACGGTACTGAAAGAAGGCATTTCCGGCTGGAGCGGGGAAAATCTTCCTTTGGTTCGCGGTAAATAAGGAGTTCAGTGATGGCCAATATTGAGATCTACACCAAAGCAACCTGCCCGTTCTGCCACCGCGCGAAAGCGCTGCTGAACAGCAAAGGCGTGACTTTCCAGGAACTGCCGATCGATGGTGATGCGATAAAACGCGAAGAGATGATCCAACGTAGTGGTCGCACGACGGTTCCGCAGATTTTTATTGATGCGCAGCACATTGGCGGCTGTGATGACTTGTATGCGCTCGACGCAAGCGGTGGACTCGATCCCCTGCTGCGCTAAGAGACTTTAGGACAATTAAAAAGGGTTTTTCCATGTCAGAACAAAACAACACCGAAATGACTTTCCAGATCCAGCGTATCTACACCAAGGATGTCTCTTTCGAAGCGCCAAATGCACCACACGTTTTCCAGAAAGATTGGCAGCCAGAGGTTAAACTTGATCTTGATACCGCATCCACCCAGCTGGCGGATGATGTGTATGAAGTCGTACTGCGTGTGACCGTTACCGCGTCTCTCGGCGAAGAAACTGCATTCCTGTGTGAAGTTCAGCAGGGCGGCATCTTCTCCGTTGGCGGTATCGAAGGCAACCAGATGGCGCATTGCCTGGGTGCATACTGCCCGAACATTCTGTTCCCGTATGCGCGTGAATGCATCACCAGCCTGGTTTCCCGCGGTACATTCCCGCAGCTGAACCTGGCGCCAGTAAACTTTGATGCGCTGTTCATGAACTATCTGCAGCAGCAGTCTGGCGAAGGTGCCGAACAACATCAGGATGCCTGATGAGCACTGTTAATGCGTCAATGACTGTGATCGGTGCCGGCTCATACGGCACCGCTCTTGCTATCACGTTGGCAAGAAATGGTCACGATGTGGTCCTGTGGGGCCACGATCCCAAACATATCGCGACGTTGCAACACGACCGCTGCAACGTCGCGTTTCTCCCGGACGTTCCGTTCCCGGACTCTCTGTACCTGGAAAGTGACCTCGCGACCGCGCTGGCGGCCAGCCGCAATATTCTGATTGTGGTGCCAAGCCACGTCTTTGGTGAAGTCCTGCGTCAGATTAAACCGCTGATGCGCCCGGATGCACGCATTGTGTGGGCGACAAAAGGTCTTGAAGCGGAAACCGGACGCCTGCTGCAGGACGTTGCTCGCGAAGCCCTGGGCGATGATATTCCCCTGGCCGTGATCTCCGGGCCAACCTTTGCTAAAGAGCTCGCTGCTGGCCTGCCAACGGCGATTTCACTGGCGTCCACCGATCGGGTGTTTTCCGACGATCTTCAACAATTGCTGCACTGCGGCAAGAGCTTCCGCGTTTACAGCAACCCTGATTTTATCGGCGTACAGCTGGGCGGTGCGGTGAAGAACGTGATTGCCATCGGCGCCGGGATGTCTGACGGCATTGGTTTTGGTGCGAACGCACGTACTGCGCTTATCACCCGTGGGCTGACCGAAATGTCGCGCCTTGGCGCAGCGCTGGGCGCCGATCCGGCCACCTTTATGGGGATGGCGGGCCTGGGCGATCTGGTGCTGACCTGCACCGATAACCAGTCGCGTAACCGCCGCTTTGGCATGATGCTCGGCCAGGGTAGCGATGTGAAAGCCGCGCAGGAGAAGATTGGCCAGGTGGTTGAAGGCTACCGCAATACCAAAGAAGTCCGCGAGTTGGCCCACCGTTTCGGTGTCGAAATGCCAATAACCGAGGAAATTTATCAGGTATTGTATTGCGGAAAAAATGCGCGCGAGGCAGCATTGACCTTATTAGGTCGTGCGCGCAAGGACGAGCGCAGCAGCAACTAATCGCAGGGAACCTTGATCGCTATATGACCCGGCCAGCAAAGAACTGGCCGGTCATTAACATATCGTCTGGAGTATGCAATGCCGTGTGAAGAACTGGATATCGTCTGGAACAATATTAAAGCCGAAGCGCGGGCTTTGGCGGACTGCGAGCCCATGCTGGCCAGTTTCTACCACGCGACGCTACTCAAGCACGAAAATCTCGGCAGCGCCCTGAGCTATATGCTCGCCAACAAGCTGTCTTCCTCGATCATGCCTGCTATTGCCATTCGTGAAGTGGTGGAAGAGGCCTACGCCGCTGATCCGGAGATGATCGCCTCTGCCGCCTGTGATATCCAGGCCGTGCGCACGCGTGACCCGGCGGTGGATAAATACTCCACCCCGCTGCTGTATCTGAAGGGTTTCCATGCGCTTCAGGCTTACCGCATCGGCCACTGGTTATGGAATGAAGGCCGCCGGGCGCTGGCTATCTTCCTGCAAAATCAGGTATCCGTGACCTTCCAGGTGGACATTCACCCGGCGGCGAAAATTGGCCGCGGGATCATGCTCGATCACGCCACCGGCATCGTGGTGGGTGAAACGGCAGTGATAGAAGACGACGTCTCGATTCTGCAGTCTGTTACCCTGGGCGGTACCGGTAAAACCAGCGGCGATCGTCATCCGAAGATCCGTGAAGGGGTGATGATTGGCGCGGGAGCGAAGATCCTCGGCAACATTGAAGTCGGGCGCGGGGCGAAGATAGGTGCGGGATCGGTTGTCCTGCAGCCTGTACCGCCGCACACCACCGCGGCTGGCGTACCGGCGCGTATCGTAGGTAAGCCAGACAGCGATAAGCCGTCGATGGACATGGATCAGCATTTTAACGGCATCCACCACACCTTCGAGTATGGCGACGGCATTTGAGCTGCCAGGATCCAGCGACAAAAAAAGCCCGGTGCATTCACCGGGCTTTTTAATTAGTTGCGGTAGAGCACTTTGATAATGTGGTAGCCGAACTGCGTATGCAGTGGGCCAGTAGGCTCCAGCACCGGGCAGGAGAACACCACTTTATCGAAGGCCGGTACCATCTGGCCCTGGCGGAATTCACCTAAATCACCGCCGCGTTTGCCTGACGGGCAAATGGAGTGTTTTTTCGCCAGCTTGCCAAAGTCGGCACCGTTTTTAATTTGTTCCAGAAGATCTAACGCCAGTTTCTCTTCTTTAACAAGGATATGCACTGCTGCTGCTGTTTTTGCCATGATCGTGCCTTGAGTCGACGAGTTTACGCTCGGTATACTACCACGCGTTTTTCCTCCTCTCCCGACTTTCATAGAGCGATCTTTTATGCGTTTAAACCCCGGACAACAACAAGCCGTCGAATTCGTCACCGGACCCTGCCTGGTGCTGGCGGGCGCTGGATCGGGTAAAACCCGCGTGATCACGAACAAAATCGCCCACCTGATCCGTGAATGCGGCTATCAGGCACGGCATATTGCGGCGGTAACGTTTACCAACAAAGCGGCGCGCGAGATGAAAGAGCGTGTCGGCCAGACGCTGGGCCGCAAAGAGGCGCGCGGGCTGATGATTTCGACCTTTCACACCCTGGGGCTGGATATCATCAAACGCGAATACGCGGCGCTGGGGATGAAATCCAACTTCTCGCTTTTTGACGACACCGACCAGGTGGCGCTGCTGAAAGACCTGACCGAAGGGCTAATTGAGGATGACAAAGTCCTTCTGCAACAGCTGATCTCAACGATCTCCAACTGGAAAAACGATCTGATGACGCCAGCCCAGGCGGCGGCGAGTGCAAAAGGCGAGCGGGAGCGGATCTTTGCCCACTGCTACGGCCTGTACGATGCGCACATGAAAGCCTGTAACGTGCTGGATTTCGACGACCTTATCCTCCTGCCGACGCTGCTGCTTCAGCGCAATGAAGAGGTGCGTGAGCGCTGGCAGAACAAAATCCGCTACCTGCTGGTGGATGAGTATCAGGATACTAACACCAGCCAGTACGAGCTGGTGAAGCTGCTGGTAGGGCAGCGCGCGCGCTTTACCGTCGTGGGTGATGACGATCAGTCGATCTACTCCTGGCGCGGCGCGCGTCCGCAAAACCTGGTTCTGCTGAGCAAAGATTTTCCGGCACTGCAGGTGATCAAGCTTGAGCAGAACTATCGCTCATCCGGCCGTATTCTGAAAGCGGCGAACATCCTGATTGCTAATAACCCGCACGTGTTTGAAAAACGCCTGTTCTCCGAACTGGGCTACGGCGCGGAACTGAAGGTACTCAGCGCCAACAATGAAGAGCATGAAGCCGAGCGCGTGACGGGCGAGCTCATAGCCCATCACTTCGTGAATAAAACCGAGTACAAAGATTACGCGATCCTCTATCGCGGTAACCATCAGTCGCGCGTGTTTGAAAAGATGCTGATGCAAAACCGCATCCCGTACAAAATTTCCGGGGGCACCTCGTTCTTCTCGCGCCCCGAAATTAAAGATCTGCTGGCCTATCTGCGCGTGCTGACGAACCCGGACGATGACAGCGCGTTTTTGCGTATCGTGAATACGCCAAAACGTGAGATTGGCCCGGCGACATTGCAAAAGCTGGGCGAATGGGCGATGACCCGCAACAAAAGTATGTTTACCGCCAGCTTCGATATGGGGTTGAGCCAGACGCTGACCGGGCGTGGTTATGATTCGCTAACCCGCTTTACCCACTGGCTGGGTGAAGTGCAGCGCCTGGCGGAACGCGAGCCCGTGGCGGCGGTGCGCGATCTTATCCACGGTATTGACTACGAATCCTGGCTGTATGAAACCTCTGCCAGCCCGAAAGCGGCCGAAATGCGCATGAAAAACGTCAATCAGCTTTTTAGCTGGATGACCGAGATGCTGGAAGGTTCTGAGATCGACGAGCCGATGACCCTGACTCAGGTGGTCACCCGCTTCACCCTGCGCGATATGATGGAGCGCGGCGAGAGTGAAGAAGAGGTCGACCAGGTTCAGCTGATGACCCTGCATGCGTCAAAAGGCCTGGAGTTTCCCTATGTCTACCTGGTAGGGATGGAAGAGGGCCTGCTGCCACACCAGAGCAGCATTGATGAAGATAACGTCGACGAAGAGCGGCGTCTGGCCTATGTGGGCATTACCCGCGCGCAGAAAGAGCTGGTTTTCACCCTGTGCAAAGAACGCCGACAGTACGGTGAGCTGGTTCGCCCGGAGCCGAGCCGCTTTCTGATGGAGCTGCCTCAGGACGATGTGATCTGGGAGCAGGAGCGTAAAGTGATTACTGCCGAAGAGCGGATGCACAAAGGACAGGCTAACGTGGCGAATATTCGCGCCATGCTGGCAAAAGCCAAAGAGAAGGGATAATTTTTTGTGGGCCCGGCAGCGTAGCGCCTCCGGGCGATGTTCAGCGGATCACTTCACCTCAAGCGCCCAGTGTACGTAGCTTTGCCACTGGCACTCCTGCTCGATCAGCTCCGCCCCAAGCGGGTGATGATCCAGCCAGTTTTTTGGAAGGGTCAGGGAAAGCTTTTCCTCTTGCGCGACCAGGCTAATGGCGGGCAGCAAATCGTCGCGACGGCGGCTGGCAAATAGAATCGCCAGACGCAGCAAGCGACACAAATGCTCGGCGACGCGCGGCGGTACGGCGTTTTGCTGATGCAGTGAGGAGAGGTCTACCGGGTTGGTCTGGTTAAGAAGCAGAGTCGCGAGGAGCTTTTTTTGTGCGGGCGTATAGCCCGGCAGGTCGAGATTTCGTACCAGATAGGCCGCGTGAGCCGGAGCCTGCTTAAAATCAATGCTCAAACCCACTTCATGGAGCGCGCAGGCGCTCAGCAGTAAATCGCGGCTTAACGGTTCCAAATCCCAACAGTTTGCGACCTGATCGGCGAAATAGGACGCCAGCTGTGCCACGCGGTTGGCCTGATCGCTGTCAACCATAAAGCGACGCTGCACGTTGCGCAGCGTACGGCTTCGAATGTCCTGATCGACCGAAAGATGCAGCATCCCGTAGACCAAGCCCTCGCGTAGCGCGCCGCCCGCCAGGGTCATACACTTAATGTTCAGCTCGCTGAAAATGGCAATCAGAATGGCAAGCCCGCTGGGAAAAACCAGCGCCCGTTCCAGCGTCAGCCCTTCAATTTCAAGCTCTTCCAGGCGGCCGCACTGAATCGCGCGCTGCTTCAGCTGCTGGAGTTTAGCGAGCGTGATGCGCTCATCCATCCCCTGCGCCATCATAATTTCCTGCAGCGCCTGAACGGTTCCGGACGCGCCGACGCACACTTTCCAGCCGTGGTAGCGCAGCTCGTCCATCACCGGACGCAGCACCTCGCGCGCGGCGTTTTCAGCCTCGTCGAAGTTCTCCTGAGCGAGATTGCGGTCAGTGAAATAACGTTCGAGCCAGGTGACACAGCCCATCGACAGGCTGAACAGAGACGTTGCTTGCGCACCCGTACCCGTAACCAGTTCGGTACTGGCACCGCCGATATCGACGACCAGGCGGCGATCGTCGCCGCCCGTCGTGTGCGCTACGCCCTGATAAATCAGGCGCGCTTCTTCTTCACCGCTGATCACCTGCACCGGACAACCGAGGATCTCCTGCGCTTTGGCGATGAAATCCACGGCGTTGACGGCCAGACGGAGTGTTGCCGTGGCGACAACGCGAATCTGCGTCGGGGGGATGTCCTGCAGACGTTCCGCAAAAAGGCGCAGACACTGCCAGCCACGCTCCATGGCTTCCGGGGAGAGGTGATTATCGCTGCTCAGGCCCGCCGCGAGGCGGACCTTGCGCTTAATGCGCGTCAGCGTCTGTATGCTTCCCGCCACCTCGCGCACCACCAGCATATGAAAACTATTGGATCCGAGATCGATAGCTGCGTAGAGCGAGGTAGAACTGAGCATAGCGACTTAACCTGAACGACGACGGTTACGCGGTGCGCCGCCAGAACGACGCGGGCCATTGCCGGTGCGTGGGCGGCTAAGGCGCTTAGGCGGCGGCAATTCGCTTAACAGCGCTTCCGGGTTATATTTGCTCTGCGGAATAGAGTGACCGATGTAGGTCTCAATGGCTGGAAGATTCAGCGCATACTCTTCACACGCAAGGCTGATAGAGTGCCCGCTTGCGCCCGCGCGACCGGTACGACCGATGCGGTGTACGTAGTCTTCACAGTCATCCGGCAGGTCATAGTTAAAGACGTGCGTTACGGCTGGAATGTGCAGACCGCGTGCGGCGACGTCGGTGGCGACCAGAATGTCCAGATCCCCACGGGTGAATTCTTCAAGAATACGCAGGCGTTTTTTCTGCGCTACGTCGCCGGTCAGCAGGCCAACACGGTGGCCGTCCGCGGCCAGATGGCCCCAGATGTCTTCACAGCGGTGTTTGGTGTTCGCAAAGATAATGGCGCGATCGGGCCACTCTTCTTCGATCAGCGTTTGCAGCAGGCGCATTTTCTCTTCGTTAGAAGGGTAGAAGAGCTCTTCTTTAATGCGGTGACCGGTTTTCTGCTCGGGTTCGACTTCTACGTATTCGGCGTTGTTCATCTGCTCGAACGCCAGCTCACGTACGCGATAGGAAAGGGTGGCGGAGAACAGCATGTTCAGGCGCTGGGTTGCTACCGGCATGCGGCGGAACAGCCAGCGGATGTCTTTGATGAAGCCCAGATCGTACATGCGGTCAGCTTCATCAAGCACAACCACCTGGATGGCGCCGAGGTTAATGTGGTTCTGTTTGGCGTAGTCGATAAGACGACCGGTGGTACCGATCAGGATATCCACACCACTTTCCAGCACTTTCAGCTGTTTATCGTAGCCGTCGCCGCCGTAGGCCAGGCCGAGCTTCAGGCCGGTAGCCTGCGCCAGGGGTTCAGCGTCTGCGTGGATCTGTACCGCCAGTTCTCGCGTCGGGGCCATAATTAGCGCGCGCGGCTGGTTAACTTTGCGGTCTGCAATCGCTGGGTGAGAAAGTAAATAATGAAACGTTGACGTTAAAAACGCCATCGTTTTGCCAGTACCGGTTTGCGCCTGCCCTGCAACATCGCGTCCGGCCAGCGTTAGCGGCAGAGCGAGAGCCTGAATGGGCGTGCAGTTATGAAACCCTTTAGTTTCAAGGGCTTCGATGACTTTTGGGTGCAGGGCGAAGTCGGAAAACTTCTGTTCTGTTAAATGTGTTTTGCTCATAGTGTGGTAGAATATCAGCTTACTATTGCTTTACGAAAGCGTATCCGGTGAAATAAAGTCAACCTTTAGTTGGTTAATGCGACATCAACACGTCGTTGGTGGAGACAAAACCAACGTACCAGGCTTATTCCTGTGGAGTTATATATGAGCGATAAAATTATTCACCTGACTGACGACAGTTTTGACACGGACGTACTTAAAGCTGACGGGCTGATCCTCGTCGATTTCTGGGCTGAATGGTGTGGTCCCTGCAAAATGATCGCCCCGATTCTGGATGAGATCGCTGACGAATATCAGGGCAAACTGACCGTTGCCAAGCTGAACATCGACCAGAACCCGGGCACCGCGCCAAAATACGGTATCCGTGGTATCCCGACCCTGCTGCTGTTCAAAAACGGCGAAGTGGCGGCGACCAAAGTGGGCGCACTGTCCAAAGGTCAACTGAAAGAGTTCCTGGACGCTAACCTGGCGTAAGGTTTCTCGGCTGAGCGTCCAGACAGCCTAAATTTTGGCGGGCTCTGGACGCCCGGCTTTAGTCGTGCTAAGTTAGCTATGACTTCGTTTTAAACATATCTTGTTGTTTGAATCTTGTTTTACCCGATACTTCCCGTTGTTGCGATAAACAGTGCGTGAAGTTGCTAGATTCCGGGCTTGTCACTCAATCCGTCTTGTCGTTTCAGTTCTGCGTTCTTTCCCTGTACCAGACAGCGAACAGACATGAGTTGATGGCCGCTAAACAGGCATGGATGACCCTGCCATACCATTCACAACATTAAGTTCGAGTATCACCCCGAGTTTAAGAACCCACACCATTATGAATCTTACCGAATTAAAGAATACGCCGGTTTCTGAGCTGATTACTCTCGGCGAAAATATGGGGCTGGAAAACCAGGCTCGTATGCGCAAGCAGGACATCATTTTCGCCATCCTGAAGCAGCACGCTAAGAGTGGCGAAGATATCTTTGGCGACGGTGTGCTGGAGATATTGCAAGACGGATTTGGTTTCCTCCGTTCTGCAGACAGCTCCTACCTCGCCGGCCCTGACGACATCTACGTATCCCCTAGCCAAATCCGCCGTTTCAACCTCCGCACTGGTGACACCATTTCAGGTAAGATTCGTCCTCCTAAAGAGGGTGAACGCTACTTTGCGCTGTTGAAAGTTAACGAAGTTAACTACGATAAGCCGGAAAACTCGCGCAATAAGATCCTGTTCGAGAACTTAACGCCGCTGCACGCGAACTCTCGCCTGCGCATGGAGCGTGGTAAC